>JAYSVZ010000008.1:0-8837 GCA_043718305.1 Planctomycetota bacterium
GTGATACTTCACACCCACATGCTGGAGTGACCGTCGATGGCGACCAGCCTCCGAGCCAGTGAGTACAGCCTCGTCCTTGAGCGAGTGGCAGGCAATGCAACCGAGATCTTCAAACAGTGCTCGTCCGCTGGCCAATGGAGAGTAAGGCGGAGTGTAGTCTGGAGAACGGAAAGAACGTTCTTCCTCTGGGTTAGTAAATAGATACGAGACAATGTCTTCGACCGCTTGTTGATCATCGGCACGACTCGCATCGAACAATTGCGGCATGGTTCGCTTGGTCGCGGACCACACATCAACACTGGCTGGCACCTCTTTCCCCTCGGGAGAAGTGCTGGGGGGGGGGGAGTCCTTGCTCACCGACTCACCACTTGGCACGGGTTTGAGCAGATGCTCTCGGACCCAATCGACTTGCAGTTTGATCGGCAAGGCCGTTAGCAAACGCCCTTGTGTCTGTTCAGACTTCCAGCGTGCAGCGTCCTGCGCGTGAACCCCTTCCGGGGCTGCGTGACAGCGAGCACACTTGAGCGTCTCAAACAACTCGCGCCCCGCGCGGCGTTCCTGAGCGTCCTCTAACTGTTTCGTGTGAACGTGGAACAGAACGGTCGGAGGGATCGCCTCTTCGCTGAACCCCGGACCAGACCAAAGGACGCGCATTTGCGCCCCGATGCCGTCCTTCTGCTGCGATCCCGGTGGGTCACCGTGCTGGATCTCCAGACTGTTGTATCCCGCATGCAGGTCGAGTGACGCTTCGTCCGAGATGGTCAACTCGTGCTTCTTCCGCAGCTCGCGATGATCGTTGATCCGCAGGCGGACATTGCCCGTGCCGGTGATGCGAAAGCGGTATGTGCCGCGTTCGGGGGCCTTCAGATATCCCGTGTAACGAATCATCCCGGGCTTGGTCGGGCCAGACTGACTCGTGACCCACGGCGAGTGCGGAACTGCAGGCGGAAAGGAGTCGGCAGCCATCCGGGAGACGACAAAGTCCCGGCTGTCATAGTCGAGATTGAACTCCTGCGACAGGCCAGGCCGCAAGCGTTCGAGGATCTCCGCTGCCAGTTCACCCGGTGCTTTCCGGCGGACAATCTGTGAGTCGGGAATTCGCTCCTCGGGCACGCGATGCAGCGTGTAGGCGATCGTCCCGCGAAACGGGGCCTCCTGGGGTGCGAGGTTCAGGGTGAACCTGATCTGTACCTGGCAGCACGGCTGAACTTCGTCGATCTCCAGAAAGACTGTCTGCCGGTCGAGCTTGGTGGCGGACTTCACCTTCCATTCATCGCGCCCCTGTTCATTGGGGTTCGAGAGTTTGTAATCGGCTGATCCGTAGACCGAGGAGTACTTGTAGTTCCACGCCTCGATCTGGTAGTTCCCCTGATCCTCGACATCGTTTGAAAGCAGATTCGGGAAGGTGATCGCCAAACCGTTCTTGTAGGTCTTGATTGCAGTCGGCAGGTAGGGCTCATTCGACTGCGTATGCCGCACGCGGTGCAGGCAACCGTCTTGCGTCGCAGAGGTCGTCCATCCGCGCAGGCCGGTCACATACAGTTGGCCATCGTGCGGGTTGAACTTCCCACGACAGGCACCGGAGTCGAACACGAACGGGAACGCCACGGTGCCGCCTTGCAGGACCGAGTCGCCGTTCGGGCCGGTGACGCGTTCCTGCATGACCTGCATCATCGTGCATTGCCCGTACGAGAAGTGCAGCATCGTCCCGCGCGGCAGGCCCCAATGGTCGCTGTCGACCCACACTTCGCCGCCACTGCTGTTGTCGGTTCGGCGGGGGATGTAGGTAAACGGAGCCTCGACGCCGACCGTCCTCAATGGGTCATGCAGAGCGATCAGCGGCTGTTCGAGTTTGTGCGGGGGGAGTGGGCCAGGGTAGCCGAAGTGGTCCCCTTTCTGGATGTCGAAGATGCCGGTGGCGGGGGTCCATTCCCCTTCCTGCGGTGAGGCCGAGAGCTGGCCCTGCGGCCCGAGGCCCATGCCGTTGGGGTTGCGGAGTCCCGTGCCGATGACCTCGATCGACTGGCCATCGAGCGAGGTGCGGACCGCGCCCTGCTTCGCGTGCAGGAAGTAGAACCGCCCTTCCGGGTCGGCTTCGAGGCAAGTCACATAGTCATGCCCGCCGGAGGACGTGTCGTACTGGTTCGAGAAGCATTCGTAGTCGTCCGCCTCGCCGTTCCCATCGCGGTCGCGTAGCCGAGTGATCTGATCTCGCCCGAGGACATACACCTCGTTGTTGAAGACCTTCAACCCGAGCGGTTGGAACAGACCCGTGGCGTACCGCTTCCATGTCAGTTCGCGCAGCTCTCCGTCGATCCCGGAGACTCGCCACACATCGCCGTGGACCGTACACACGAAGGCCGTGTTGAGCGGATCGATCCCGTCATGGACCGGACCGGCTGCGGGGAAGTCGACGCCGGTCGTGAAGAACAGCGCCTTGTAGGGGTTGTCGAATGGGATGTTCAGCGTGTCGAGGACGTAGGGATGCAGCAGCCCGCTGAAGGTGGTGGAGCCCTTTGTCGTGATCTTCTCGGTCCAGCGGGCTGGGCCGGGTTTGGTCCAGTCGGCGAGCGCGTCGCTCTTCACGTTCGGGAGGAGTTTCGCCAGCGCGGAGGCATCGTCTTCAAAGCTGATCGAGTAGAGCAGCTTGAACCGCCGTGGCTGTTCGCTCGCGGGAAGGTGAAGTTGGCCGCCCTTATCGGAGATGCGGAACTCGCCCACAGCATCATCGGCCACCAGGACCACGCGGCGCTTCATGGCGCCGTCGGTGATCTGGAGCGAGGCTCGGCCACCGACGGCATTCGCGACCAACGTCGGGTTGGAGGGGAACAGCGTGAGCATAAGCGGAGCCTGCCCCTCGGCGATCTCGAACTGACGAGAGAAAACGGCATCAGACTCGCGCCATGGCGACTCACGAACGAGGGTGTTGTTGACAGAGTATTCGAGAACCACGCGAGGGTCGTGCGAATACATCCGGCGGAACTGGACTTTCGCATCGCCCCACAGCGGCCCTTCGGGGAGCGCCATTTGCAGCGTGCCATTCGGTTGTGGCGAAGCGATGATCCCATAGCGAGCGGGATCGAACTTCAGGAACCCACCGGTCCAGATCGCGCGCAGTCCACAGTGCTGCGTGTCGTAGCAGAGGGTCGCTCCCTGATCGTCCCCGACGCGGATCGAGAGTCCCTTCCTCACCGGGCCATTGGGGAGCGACACGATGCTGGCCAGCCAGCGACCAATCTCGGACTCCTGCCACCGGCCATCGACGGAGTTCTTCTCGGTCCAGTCGAAGCCCACCTGCTCGACGCCCCAGTGGTTCTGCTCCGTCTTGGGAGCTGCGGCATTGGCAGCCACCGGCGGTGCCGAGGCGAACGCCTCCAGCTTGCGCTTACACTCATCCGGCGACTTGCCGCCGTTGAGTTTGTCGAAGTGCCACAACCCCAGTGTCGTCGCCAGTTGCTTCTCATCAAGGACCGGAGCTTCGGTCGGAACTTCCGTAAACTCGCGTACGCCGCGCGTGAACCGCACCTCATCGATCAGACCCGCGCAGCCGATCGTCCCCTCGACGAGTTGTCCGATCGCAATCGGCCCGGCTTCTGCGGCCTTCGACGGTGGTAGAGGTTTGTCGAGCGCGACCTTTCCATTCACAAAGAGGCGGAGCCTCCCCGGTTCGAATGTCATGGCGACATGATGCCACTGACCATCAGCGATGTTCACCTCGGTCCGGTAATCGCCGCCGCGCCCCGGCATGTAGACCGCCAACTGCCCCGACCCGGCATGCGAGTACATCTCCCAATGCGTGGCCGATGACTTCGGCTCGCTCGACACAAGGATATTGAACCCCTCTTTCGAGGTCAGTTTCGTCCAGCAGTCGACCGTGACTGTCGCGTTGCGATGATCGGCATGAGCCGCGAAGTAAGCTCCGCCCTGCGCGGCGTCGAGTGCCTTCCCGAACTTCCCGTCGACAAGGACGAGCTTGCCAGTCGGCTTTGGAACCGGTGCCGCGGCCTCCTTCGGCGGTTCAGACTTGGGCACTGGCGGGGCTTCATCGGCGGTGAAGGCAATCACCTTGCGCTTCGCTGCCCAAGCTGTGGCGCGGCGGAGCATTTCGCTGGCCTCGAATGATTCGTAGGTTCGCTCGCTGTGCCCGAGGAGCGTCTGGAAGATCCGCCCTTGGCCGTACGTGTAGGTCCACGCCAGCGGTTCGACCCTCCCGGTGTCGTTCGACTGGGCAGTGATCAGCGGCTCGATCGGGTCGGGTCCATCCTGTCGGTAGTAGAGTTCATCGACGATTGGGAACCCTTGGAGTCCCGTCGTGATCTCATGCGGTGTGGCGGTCATGTTGACCTCGAACGGGCCGAACGCATCGTGGCCGCTCTTGGCTTCACCCGCCCCCTTGTGATTCCAGACGCGCCGCACAATCTTGCGATACTCCGGCCAGTCCGACTCGGCGGCCATTGGCAGTGAAGCGTTCCAAGCCCCGTTCGCAAAATGAACCACCACCAGCCCGCCGCCGTCTTGCAAGAAATCCATGAACTCCTGCTGGGCCTTGGGGGAAAGGCTCTTGGGATCGTGCCAGTTGGCGTAGCTGTTGAGGAGGACCACATCGTTGACCTGGATGAGCTTCGCAAACGCCGTTTCCGGGTCGGTGCTGACGGAGACCTTGATCCGCGGGTCGAGTTCGAGCTGGGCCTTGATGACGGGGGTGGTCTTCTCCCAGTTGTGCCACTTGTGGGCTTCGTTGCCGGTGATGAGCAGCACGCGGATCGGCTGGTCATCGAGCTGGGCTTTGTCGGTGCCTTTCACGCCGGAGAGGGCGGTGGTGACTTCTTGATGAGTAAAGTAGCGGGATTGCACACCGCCCGCAGGAACTTCGACCTGGGCGGTCCAAGCGAGGGCATTGAGGATCAGTGTGCGGAATTCGGCGACTTCCCAGTTCGCGTAGAAGTGACCGCACGTCGTGCCGAACCCGCGCCCGCCGTTAGGTCGTTCCTTGGCCCAGGCGACGAATTTTCCATCCGGCTCGCGACCGGGAAGAACCGGGACAGAGAGCAACGGCGTGGCGGCCTTCACGGTGGTTGGGTCAGCTCCATCGGGGAGGAACCGTACGTTGAAGTAGAACTCCTCCTTCATCGAGAACGGCTTCACGCCCCGAGCCAGTGGATGATCCGGCGAGGCGATCTCGACCGGCGTGTCATGCGTCTGAATGGCCGAGTACCACTTCTTCTGGCCGTTCTCCTCCCAGTCAAAGTACCCGCCCGACCAGTCCAGAATCTGCGTTGCGTACTTGTCCGGAGCGAACGTCGAGAAATGAAACGTACAGAACCCACAGCCGCGATCGATCTGCTTCTGCACCTGGGCCAGATGCTCTTCCGACGCGAAGTGCGGAGCCTCGGCATAGAGGTCTCCGTCGCGCCCATCCGAGATCACCATGATCGTGTCGGCATCATCGAGCGTGGCCGGATCGCTCGGCCACCCGTCGAGGTGGTACTCCACGCGGACCTGATCCGTGACGTTCGACTGGTCGAGCATCACCTTGAGCAGCTTCACGCTCCACGGGTAGTCGTGAATCCCGTTGCCGACGGGACCATGACTCTTCGGGCCAGCGATGAGAACAATCTTTTTGGCCGGGCCAGCTGCCCACAGTGGCGAGACCACGAACGCCAAACACAAGACGCAACTGGTGAGACAACGCAGCATCGATTTCCCCTCGAAACAGTCGCATCAATCGATTCAGATCGTACGGCGACAGACCGAGAGAGACAATCAGGGGACAGTAGAAAGCCGCATGTTCAGATACAACAGCGAGCGGGGGACTCACCGGCCTGTTGAAGTATGGGCTGGGATTTTCTGGGGTGCTGGAATTCCCCTGACCCCGGTGCGCGGTGGGGCAGCGAAGAGGAGGGGGGGCGTTTTTCGAGTGGGGGTTCAGGGGGCGGCGATGACGGGATCGGGTTCGGGGCCGGGGCGGGAGTCGCACTGCCGCTCGCCTCTCCCCTTAGCCCCGCTCCCGGACGAGTCGATGAGTCCCTTGGCTTTGCGGCTCCCACTTCTGAAATCGATCGCGGACACGAGTGTCGCGGGGATCATCCAGTGGCTAGTCTACACATCGACCACTCGCATTCGCCTCCCGTTGATAGGCCTCGTCGATGTCCGCTCGCTTTGCTCCGCAGATTGTGTTGTTCGCCGTTCTTGTCTGGGGCACTCTTCCGTTGCCAGCCCAGGAGATTGCGATCCAAGACAACCAGCAGTTGAAGTCCGCGCTCAAGTTTCTCAAGCCCGGAGCGACGTTAAAGTTGGCTCCCGGGGAATACTCTGGGGGGCATTCCGTTTCTGGTATCGAGCGACTGACGATCGAGGCCGCCGATTCTTCGCGACCGCCGCACTTCGCGGGCGGAAGTAGTGCTTGGCATTTCTCACGTTGCGAGGGGTTGACCCTGCGGCATCTCCGTGTGAGTGGTCAGTCGGGGAACGGTCTGAACCTGGATGATGGCGGTCAACTGACCTCGCTCGTGAAGGGAATCACAATCGAGAACTGCGACATCTCCGACATCGGGCCCAAGGGGAATTGCGATGGTATCAAAGGCTCAGGATTGAGCGGTCTCAGGATTCGGGACTGCACGATCTCTGGCTGGGGTGGGCAGGGGATCGATCTGGTCGGCTGCCATCAGTCGACAATTTCAGGCTGCCGGTTCGTCGGAAAGGACGGGTTCTCCGCGAGTGCGGGAGTTCAACTCAAAGGCGGTACGTCAGAGGTGACCGTTGAGAAGTGCCACTTCACGAACGCCGGGGAACGACCGATCAACGTCGGCGGGTCAACGGGATTGCCCTTCTTCCGTCCCCAAGGGGTCAAGCATGAGGCACAGTCAATTACTGTCCGCAACAACACCATCGAAGGCAGTTCGTGCGCAGCCGCCTTCGTCGGAGTCGACGGTGCGGAGTTCACCGGCAACACGATCCTCTACCCGGAGAAGTGGATTCTGCGGATTCTCCAGGAGACCCAGTTACCCGGGTTCGTGCCCTGCCGGAATGTCCTTGTGAAAGAGAATCGCATCATCTTCCGCCGCTCGAAGGTCCAGACGGAAATCAACATCGGGGGCGGGACCGCGCCGGAGACCTTCCGCTTTGAAGGGAACCAGTGGTTCGCCGAAGACCGCCCGCAGACCTCGAAACCGAAGCTGCCGGTGGTTGAACAAGGCGGCGGTTATGGAGTCGATCCACGGGCGAAGGAATGAATCCGATTTGACCGCGCCGGGTTTTCTGGTCAAGGCAACGCACTTTTTCAATGTGGGCGGTTCTGCCTCTGACTGAATACAGAGAACTGACGACTGACAACTCACGCACTGTGAGACAGCACGGCACTCTTGTTTCTGGCCCGGTCACGTTGACATCGAATGCCATCGCTCGAATACTCTCGGCATGAACACGCTCATCGAATACACCACCCGCGTCGCCCAACAGGCCCGTGCAGCCAGTCGGCAATTGGCCCTCAGTTCAGGCGACCAGCGGAATGCTTGGCTCTTGGCCGCTGCACAAGGTCTCCGCGAGGCGACCCCGACGCTGATCTCCGAGAACGTCCGTGATCTGGAGGCCGCCCCTAGCTACGGTCTCAATGAGGCGGCGATCGATCGGCTGCGGCTGACCGAGGGGCGGATTCGCGAACTGGCCAAAGCCCTGGAAGAGGTGGCCACTCTGCCCGATCCTTTGGCTGGTGAGATTGATCGCAAGACGCGTCCGAACGGGTTGCTCGTGACCCGCGTGCGCGTCCCGCTGGGGGTCGTCTTCTTCATCTACGAATCTCGCCCCAACGTCACCGCCGATGCTGCTGCACTCTGTGTGAAGAGTGGCAACGCCGTGATCCTCCGCGGGGGGAAGGAAGCCCTGCATAGCAACCTCGCGATTCACCGCGTGCTGGCCGAGACTCTGGAAGCAAGCGGCCTTCCGAAGCATGCGGTCCAATTGGTCGATAGAACCGATCGGGCTGCGGTGGGAGAGTTTCTGAAGCTGCGAACGTTGATCGATGTGACGATCCCGCGCGGGGGAAAGGATCTGATCGAGCGGGTGATTCGCGAAGCGACGATGCCGGTCATCAAGCACTTTGATGGGATCTGTCACGTCTACGTCGATGAGTCCGCCGACCTCGACAAGGCGGCGAAGATCCTCATCAACTCCAAGTGCCAGCGGCCCGGGGTTTGTAATGCCGCCGAGACACTGTTGGTGCATGCGTCGATCGCCGACAAGTTCCTGCCCCTCTTGGGACCAGAGCTGGAGAAGCGCGGGGTCGAGGTCCGGGGGGATACGCGGATTCGCGAATACTGGCCGCACGCGAAGCTGGCCACAGAGCAGGACTACCGCACGGAGTACCTCGATCTGATTCTCTCTGCCCGCGTCGTCGACTCCCTGTCCGAGGCGATCGAGCACATCGATACTTACGGTTCGCACCACACCGAATCGATCGTCACCAATAACCCCGAAGCAGCCCGCCAGTTCACAGCCGCCGTCGACTCCGCCGCCGTGATGGTCAACGCCAGCACGCGATTTAACGATGGAGGCGAGTTAGGGCTGGGGGCTGAGATCGGGATCAGCACCGACAAGTTCCACGCCCGAGGCCCCTGTGGGTTGGTGGAACTCACGAGCTACAAGTACGTCGTGATCGGTGATGGACAGATTCGCGGATAGCGCATTTCACGAATCCATGCGAGGCTTAGTTAGAACATGGTCCAAAACAACTTCCCAGTTTCCCCGACACTCCGCGCTGAAGCCGACAGGATTTCATCATCTGTGGAGGATTGGCGTTACGTGAAATGACAAAACCTGCGCTCCTTCCGTGATGTTTGCTT
>JAYSVZ010000071.1:0-2687 GCA_043718305.1 Planctomycetota bacterium
GCCCACCCCCAAACCCAGTCCCCACCCACGTCACCACCAAAACGCCAAGCCGCCTGACCCCCGAAACCCTGTCGGCTTCAGCGCGGAGTGTCGAAAACTTCAGAGGCTTCCTTGGCGTCCGACTGCTTCCTCTCCTCTTGCGTTCTGGCATCAAAGAGTTGCTCGGCAGTGCAGATGAGGTGGGGGTATGTTGCCGGATCATGGATGATGAACTTCGCGCCAGCACTTGCTTGAGCGTTCGTCGGCTTGGCAAGTTGGCATCCTCCGAGCAGGACTGCGTGCCGCCGCTGCCGCAAACCATTCCCTTCCTTCACATCGTTCGCGTGGGCCTTTTGAATACGATTTTGAAAATCAACGGGAAAAAGTTTGCCCTGTGTCGAGAACACCGACTGGTCCGGATGAGTGATTTTCAATCCCGCCATTTTACCCAAATCGACGAGCAAAATAACGGGCACATTCGACAAGGTGTAGGCTCGCAGCCTCGTCACCAACTGTCCATGCGCCCCCGGACACCATATCTGGTAGTCAACCGGTTCCTTTAGCGCACACGACTCCGTCCATCCTGTCAAACCTTCCGGCAAAGAGGCGACCATCTCCGTGTCATCTAATCCGCCGATCGCCAACTCGCCTTTCTTGCCAGGCGCATAAAACCCCCTAGCCCGCAACGTAATGTCCGCCACCGAGTCGATCCGCGTGGCATGCTTCGACATCAGAATCGAGGCCATCAATAAGCAAATCTGCGAACACATGCCACCACCAAGTTGCATGTGCTTGAGAAACGGAATCCCCCATGCGGGTTGCTCGCCAAAGGCTTCTCCAACGTTGACCTCCAGTAAGTGGTATTCGCCAAGCCTACCGGGCGATCTGATCAGTCCGCCAGCAATGGGACTGCTCCCTTCAAGAATCTGACCCAGTTGCGCCACTTTGGAATCTTGGTAGTCACCCCTCGACAACCAGTGCCCGGCATTCTCCTTGAGTGTCGCAAGTCGACGCACATCGACGAAACTATCGAGTTCTGGGGTGAGATAAACTCGGCCTTGGAATCGGGGGATCGATACCCCGAACAGTTCGCACTCACCACGTGCCCAAAGTGAAGATGCATACCGGGAAATCAACTCGGAGGGAACCCAACCCTGGTCCCCCGCATAGAGCCAACGCTGTAGTGATCGCAATTGAGCTTCAAGCTGAGCATGCCCTGACTCCTCGACTAGATCTGACAACGTGATCTGATTCAAAACGTCTTTGGGGTTCAACACAAGTCATCCGCCGCCCATAGGTTCCGCTGCCATCGCCCTCGTGGAGCGAAACAGTGAAATTAGCGTTTTGGATTGGAAATCAAACGTGAGCCACTGAAATATCCAAGGCTGCGATAGTCCTCCCCAAAGACCTACGCTGCGGAGTTCCTTCGCGCCTTGAGTAGCCTTTCGATGCTGCCTTGATCGGAGATGCAGATCAGCACCAGCGTCTCACTGCGCCAGGCCACCTGGGTGTAGGCGATGGCTTGCGGCTCTTCCGAAATTGTGAGATTCGAGACTCGTGACACCGGTACCACGAGCAGCCATCCGCTCATTCGCAGATGATCGATCTTGATCCGGTAGGCAGCCACATCATGTCCGGGGCGGCCATCGAGATCCCACCCCACGGCGGGACCGTTGCAGAACGACTGCCACGCCTCGTCTGGAATCGCGGCATCAAACGCCCCGTCAAACGGGCTGGGCGCGGCTGACCGGTTGTTCAGAGAATGGGCCGCCGAATTCGCATACTCGGTCAGCGTGAACTGCGGGGGGCGCTGCCACCACAGTGTCACTCCCACGGCCAACGCCAAGCAGAGGCTCAAGGCCGTCGCCATCCAGTGCCTCTTCCAGGCAGGGGAAGCGGTTGTTGACACGGGGAGAGGAGGCGGACTGACCACTGCGAGAAGTCGCTCCCGCAGCCCCTCGGGAACCGAGACCTCCGTCATCAAATCCCCGATTCGGCGGTCAGACTCGCGGACTTCGGCTGCGATCTGCTGGCAGGGCCGGCACCCCGCCAGATGTTGCTCGGCGGCCAATCCCGGGGCGGATCGCCACTCGGGATTCCCCTCGGGAATCGAGTCGATCAAGCGACGGGTGGTGGGGCAATCCATGGCAGTTCACGCTTCATGCGGGCCGACGGGTTCACACAGGAACGGTTCGAGTTTTCGTCGCAGTTGGGACTTGCCGCGCGACAGCCGACTCATCACGGTTCCGATGGGAACCTGTAATTTCTCGGCGATTTCGCGGTAGCTCTGTTCCTCGAAGAAGAACATAACGAGGGGCACGCGGAACTCTGGGGCCAGTTCCGACAACGCCTGCTGCAGTTGCTCCGAGGTGAACTCGCCACCCAGTTCACTCGCGGAAGGTTCCGGAGCCACCGGCTCCGCCACCCCGTCCAGAGCGACTGGCGTTGCCGCTGGACGCCGCCGCAGAAACTCATTCCGCGCAATGGTGTAGAGCCACGACCGCGTCGCCTTCGGTTCCCGCAGTTGGGCCAGATTCGCCTGCGCCAGCAGAAAGGTCTGCTGCGTCAGGTCTTCGGACTCAATCACCGACCCCGTCAGACGATAGGCGTAGCCGAAGACCGCGCGGTAATGCGGGTCGACCAGTTCCGCCACACTCGGCGCTAAAGGTCTTGCCATGCCAGTCCCTCAACCAAGCAGAGTTCCCCAG
>JAYSVZ010000701.1:0-10504 GCA_043718305.1 Planctomycetota bacterium
GGCTCCAGGATTTCATCGCCCCATTGAATCGGCCGCGACAGGGGAATCGATGTCGTGGCATACGCCACGGCGGCGTCGATGCGGGCGGACTGCTCCTGCTGCGCCTGGAACATCACGTCGGCTGTGACCAAGGTCAGCGGCTTCAAGTCGAGTTCGGTTTCGTGCTTGTAGAAGTACTGCGTGAACGTGCGCGAGAACTTCTCGAAGTCTCGGAAGAGAACTGAGGCCGGAACGTGCGCCCGCAAGACACCCGGTTCCGCTTCGGCGCGGGCACTCTCAATTCGGTCGCGGGAGCAGGGGTGCGTGCTGAACCAACTCGTCTTGGCTTTCAGGGCCTCGATCTTGATCTCTTTGGTGACCTCCGCAGGCAAGTTCTTTGCTTCCAGGGCGATCAGTTTCGGAAAGTCATCCACGACTTGCCGCCGCTCAATCGCGTTACCCAGCGTCTGCATCGCTGCTTCGTGTCCCATGCTCAGCACCGGAAGGAGCAGCTCGGTCTTTTCCAAATCTTTGCTTCCACCGACCCGCATGCCGTACCGGTCGGCATCGAACTCCATCTGCTGCGAAAGGCGTCCGCTGACGGCCCAACTGATCAGCATCAACCCGTGCAGGAGCTTCCGTGAAATCCAGACCCCGAGTCGAGCCAGGTACAGCACCCAGCCGAGTCGCAGGTCGACGCCATTCGAACTTGCGGTCAACCACTCGTCCCACGCATCACGCTCATAGACAACCCTCTCGAACCACATGCTGATCCGCCGGATCAGATTCGAAAGGATCATCCCCGTCGATTGCGAAAAGTGACCGAACTCATGGGCCAGGATTCCGCCCAGTTGTTGCACAGTAATTCCAGCGACCAATGGCAACCCGATCACCAATCGCAAGTCTCGACGCAGGAGACTGAAGAGCCCGTGCCGGGGGGCCGCAGCGGCATTCACGTCCATCGTGATCTCAATCAGACTCGGGCGGGGAGCCCCCACCGCATCGCACAGCCGCATAATAAACTCATACAGCACCGGCTCCTGGTCCGGATCAAGATCGTACCCATCATCAGACTTCGCCGGGCGGGCAAAGAGCGGCTTGAGCATGAAGAGTAACATGAATCCACCGACAATCGCCGGGGCCAGATAGCCCAGCAACACAAAGAAGTACCCCTTACCCCGGACTTGCGCCTGCAGCCAATGAACGTTGTGGACCAGATGCCAATAGATGCCAAACCCGACCAGTCCCACAAAGGCGACATAAATCAGCGGCAGAAGTACCATCACGACAACCACGAACAAGGACCACAGCCGGTATCCGAAGCCGGTCGGTGGACGTTCGATCTCGACCTCGAGTGACGAGAAGAGAGCCTGGGGGTCGAACTGCGGCGGGCGGGTGTTGGGCGGAGCCTTTGCCGCCACCGGCTTCTCACGCGGCCGTGTTTGAGCTGTAGAGGTCGCCGGGCCACTCGCCGGTTGAGCCGATGGCGGAGCGGCTTGACGCGGTGCCTGCCCAGCGACTGGCCCGCCTGGCACCACCAGCGCCTCCGTACATTGCGGGCACTTGACCCGCTTCCCAGCGTATTCGTCCTTGCAACGAAACTTCGCTGAACAGTGAGGGCAATCAACCACAACACTCATGATTCGCCTCGTTGCGAGGGATTGGTGGAATGACGAATGTCCGACAGTATAAGCAGCCGGTGGAAGTGCGGAAGAGTGATTCGCTCTCGCCAGCTGGCAAGTCTCGTCATCGAGCCCACAACTGGCGTGAGCGTGTGGATCGAACAGGCGCCGTACGACCCATCTGCCGCTCCCGTGATTGACTGGACCACCGGGACGCAGAAGATCACGATTGCAATTGATCGCGACACAACGGGCAGTGGGCCGTTATCATTGCGATCGGAAGCCCCAGCGGAGCAGGGGGCACTGATCAAGGTGGTCGGCGGGAAGTCGCCTCAGTGACGGAGCCGGTCATCCCAGGAAACGGAGTCTCAGATGGCCCAATCGGAAACGGTGCCCACCGCCACTGCGGCGACAGTCGCGCCGCAAGCCCCGCCCACTTTACCGCCGAAGAAGCCCCGCAAGTCGGGCTGCGGGTGTATGCTCCCGCTACTCGTGCTGGGCCTGTTGATCGCCTTTGCCCCGCGAATCATTTCGCAGACGGCCCTGCGGAATCAGGTGCCTGCACTGCTCATGTCGAAGCTCCCGCCGGGCGTCGAGATCGGCTCAGCGTCCGTCGGGTGGTCGACGCCGATTGCGCTGAACGATGTTGTAATTCCCGATGATCAGGGGCGACCCGCCTTGCGAGCGAAGCATGTGACACTCTCGGTTTCGCTCTGGGAGTTGGCTCGCGGAACTCAAGATTTCGGCACGATCACCATCGAACAGCCGACGCTCGAACTGATCGTGGAGCAAGGCGTCACGAACTACGACCGGTTTCTAGGGCGACTCTCCACAGGCCCCGGCGGCGGGGACCTACCGAAGTTCGATGTTCAGCTTCGGGATGCCGAGATCACTCTGCGGCAGGAGCCACTGCTCGATACGAAAACCTCGGTAGAGGCTGAGCGGCTCCCACCCATCGCGGTGATCCAGATTCCCAAGGCGGGGCTGCAATCACAGAGTGGAAAGCACGACCTCGCGGGACAGCTCACGGCACTTCTCAAGCAACCGCGAGTCGAGCAACCGGTGACCGCTGAGATCACCTGGGATCTCCCTCAGAAGGGTGTCGCGGGGATCGGCAGCGGCCAGTTGAAGGCCGATGTTCCATCGCTGCCACTGGAGGTACTCGCGCCGTGGATTGAACCATATACCTCGGGGCGGGCTGTGAGTGGCGAGATTGCCATGAGCGCCGCCATCGAAGTTGTTCCCAGTGATGAAGGGCAACTGCTGATCGGAGCGGGGGTCAAGTTGCCGCGTCTCGATGTGCGGTTGTCGGGGCAGAGGAATCTCGATGGGACGATGGTCCAACCGTATCACTGGCGCGGGGAGAACCTGGAACTGATTGCCGAGGGGGCGGGGGATCTGGCAGGGCAGCGGGCGGTGTTCGAGGCGATCCGCTTGCGTACACCAGTGGTCTCTGCCGACTTCGCCGGGACAGTGGCCGATCTGCCGGGAGAGATGGTTTGCGATCTGACCGGGACCAGCAACATCCAACTGACGGAACTGCTCGCCTTGATTCCTTCAGAGCATGCCCAGCACATTCGCGTCGAGGGTCTTCAGTGTGGCGAGATTCGCATTCAAGGCCCACTCCGCAGCGCGCGGACCGAAGTGGCCAACTCGCTCCAGGTCAGCACTGATGTTCAATGGACCGCTGCCGACTTCTACGGATTTCAGTCGGATAACGCCTTAGTCACGGTCCACTATCTGGGGGACGCGGTGGAGATCAATCCGAACCGGCTTCCGCTGGGCGGTGGGCAGTGGGTTGCCGCCCCGCGGATTGAGTTTGGCGGAGCGGGGAACGCCCTCGTCTTCGCGGGCGGACCGATCTTAGAAGGGGTCGGGTTCACGCCAGAAATGAGCCAGACCTGGCTGAAGTACGTTTCACCGCTCCTGGGATCAACGACCAGTATCGAGGGGCGCTTCTCGCTCTCGGCTGACCCGGCCCGAGTGCTGTTGGCTCCGCCCTATGCGGGGCGGTTCAGTGGCATCCTGGCCATTGAATCGGCCAAAGCGGGGGCCGGTCCGATGACACAGCAAATCCTCGATTCGGTCGGGACCGTGCAGAGGTTACTGGGTCGCAAAGCAGTCGCCGCGAACGAATGGATCACTGTCGACCAGCAGAACGTTCCGTTCAGCTACGCCGATGGGCGCGTGACGCACAAGGACTTGCGAGCGGGGATCGGGGAACTCACCGTAACCAGTTCCGGATCGGTCGGGATCGACGAGACGATCGACTTTCAACTCGACATGCCGCTCCCCGACAAGTGGACCGAGAACCGCCCATTGCTCGCGAATATGAAGGGCGAATCGATCGTGTTCCAGATGACCGGCACGCTCGATCAACCGCAACTCGATAGCCGCTCGCTCAGCCAGTTCAGCCAACAGATCGGCGTCAAAGGGGCCGCCGGGCTTCTGGATGGATTGCTAAAACGTCGGCAAGAGAAGAGTGGGAACGGCACGATCCTTCCAGCCCCGCGTCGGAACCGGTGAGAGTGCGGCAACCGAACCCGGGAGAGTCTGGCTCGGGCCACGGACTCCCTTGCCCTTCACGGTCAATCGGTTTACAACAATCCGTGTTCCCGGCCTGCGCAGTTCACGGAGTCACCCATGTCGACCGATAGCCTCTCGTCCAAGAAGAAGTACAAGGTCATTGGCACCCGCCCGATTCGGCACGATGGAGCCGACAAGGTCACGGGCCGGGCCAAGTATGGGGCCGATATTCGCCTGACCGGGATGCTCCACGGGGCGATCCTCCGCAGCCCCCATGCCCATGCGAATATCAAGTCGATCGACGTGTCGGCTGCCCTGGCGATGCCCGGCGTGCATGCGGTCATCACCGGCAAGGATGTTCCCGATCATGGCAACAAGATCGTCGAACTCGGCGAAGGGGCCGTGAACCTGCGGCACCTCGGCACCAACATTCTGGCCGATGATAAGGTGCTGTATCGCGGGCACGCGGTCGCTGCGGTGGCCGCCGACACGCTCGATCTGGCAGAAGAGGCCGCCAGTAAGATCGTCGTCGAGTACGAGGTGCTACCGTCGGTCACCGACGTGCAGAAGGCGATGGAGCCGAATGCTCCGCTGCTGCACGCCGATCTCTTCACGCAGGAGATGGGAGCCAAGATTTCGGAGACGCCAAGCAACGTCGGCTCGCGGCTCTACTTCGAGCAGGGCGACCCCGATGCGGGCTTCGCGAAGGCCGCTGTCATCGTCGAACGCGAGTTCCGTACCGCCACCGTCCATCAGGGCTACATCGAGCCGCACAGTGCCACGGCTCAATGGCACATGGATGGCCGCGTCACGATCTGGAGCAGCACGCAGGGGGCCTTCTCCGTGCGGCTGCAAGTCGGAGCGGTCCTCAACATTTCGCAGTCGCTGATCAAGGTCATCCCGATGGAAATCGGTGGCGGCTTCGGCGGCAAGATCGTGGTCTACGAACAGCCGATCGCCGTGCTGCTCTCGAAGAAGAGCGGTCGCCCGGTAAAGGTCACGATGAGCCGGGCTGATGTGTTTCAAGGGACCGGCCCCACGCCGGGCTCCTTCATCCGCGTGAAGCTGGGGGCCGACAAGAACGGCAAGCTCGTCGCGGGCGAGGCGTACTTGGCCTACGAAGCGGGCGGCTATCCAGGGTCGCCGGTGGCGTGCGGCTGCATGTGCGTCTTCTCGTGCTACGACATCCCGAATGCCAAGGTCACGGGGTATGACGTGTGCGTCAACAAGCCTCGCTCGGCAGCCTATCGCGCTCCGGGGTCGACGAACGCAGCCTTCGCCGTCGAGCAGGTCTTCGAGGAAGTCGCCGCGAAACTCGGCATCTGTTCACTGGAGATGCGGTTGCTCAACGCCGCTCGCGAGGGCACCCGCCGTGTCGACGGGCCGGTCTATCCCGTCGTGGGACTGGTCGAGTGTCTGACGGCTCTCAAGAATAGCGACCACTGGAAGTCGAAGCTGACCGGGCCGAATCGCGGTCGCGGTGTCGGTTGCGGATTCTGGTTCAACGTCGGGTTCAAGTCGTCGGTGACGGTCTCGGTCAACGCCGATGGCAAGGTCACGCTGGTCGAAGGCTCGACCGACATCGGCGGCACGCGGACCAGCCTCGCGATGCAGCTCGCCGAAACCCTCGGCATCACCGCCGAAGACGTGACCCCCGTCATCGCCGACACCGATGGCGTCGGGTACACCGATGTGACCGGCGGGAGCCGCGTGACGCACACCACCGGCAAGGCCGCTCACGAGGCGGGCCTGAAGATCATCGACCAACTCGTCGATCGCGCCGCTGCGATCTGGGAGGTCAACACCGCTCAGGTTCGCTACGAGGACGGCGGCGTCCACGGACCCGGCGGCAAGAAGATGTCCTTCAAAGAACTCGCTGGTAAGCTGCACGAAACCGGTGACCCAGTCACAGCCACCGCCAACGTCGCCATTGGTGCGGTCGGCGGAGCCTTCGCCGCCCACCTCGTCGATGTCGAGGTCGACCCCGACACCGGCAAGACCCAAGTCCTCCGCTACACAGCCGCCCAAGACGCGGGCACCGCCATCCACCCGAGCTATGTGGAAGGCCAGATGCAGGGCGGAGCGGTCCAAGGGATCGGCTGGGCCCTCAACGAGGAATACTTCTACGACGACCAGGGGACGATGCGGAACGCGACGTTCCTCGACTACCGCATCCCGACCTGCTTCGACATCCCGAACATCGACACCATCATCGTCGAGGTCCCCAACCCCGCCCATCCCTACGGCGTCCGCGGCGTCGGCGAAGCCCCCATCTGCCCCCCGCCCGCCGCCCTCGGTGCGGCGATCTATGCGGCCACCGGTATTCGGATGACCGAACTGCCGATGTCCCCGCCGAAGGTGCTGCATGAGCTGCTGAAGCGGGGATAGCAGCCTGCTGAGAGAGTCTGTGGCACGGGCTCTCAGCCCGTGATTCCTCCGTACGTCACAATCTCGCCCGTGTGAAGTTCAAACTGCCAGCGGCCTCATCTGAGACATCTGGCCGAGGGTAGTGAGTGGTTCTGCGCCTGGTGTGCGCTCTAGGGAACCGGCGGCTACTAAGCCTGTTGGCGACTTCGGAGAAGTCGCCAACAGTGTCGCCAGTCGCTCCGCGAAAGAGCGTCTCCGGAGCGAGTGACTCCCGGACCAAGTTCCGCGCTGGGACACGCTCACCCCGCGCTCGGCGCTCTTTCGCGGAGCGAAAGGCGACTATGGCCCAGCGCTCACGCTTCCGCCTCCTCGACGTCGCTCGGACGCTCCGCGACTGCGATTCCGAACGAGAGAGTTCACTCTCGCCACGCACTGGCCCCGCGCACGAATTGCCAGACGCGGAGCGACTGGCCTACGTCGCTCGGACGCTCCGCGACCGAGATTCCGGGCGTCTCTGAGCTGCCGCCTATTCCGACTTCTTCGACATTCGTCGAATCTTTTGCATTCCAACATCCATGGCGGCATCGGTGACGGCCACCACGATACCGTGTGTCGCGTCATAATCGGATTCGATCAGGAGTTCTGATTTCCCTTCGCCGAACTTGCCGCTCAGGACTTCTCGCAATTCAAAGAGACTCGAGATCGTTTGGTCTTCGATTTTCATCCGGTCACTGGCATCGATTTCCAGAACGACGCTTTCCGTCGCGACATCTTCCGAGGCCACGCCGACGGCCCCATCGCTGAGTTCCTCCTCGACTTCTTGTTCGGGAGGTGAGGCCTCGAAGACCTTCTGCGCGGCAAACGAGGCGGTGACCATGAAGAAAATCAGGAGCAGGAACGTCACGTCGACCATCGCCGTCATATCGACCGTGTCGTCCATGAACCGCTTTTTCTTGGGGTGCGGCGTATGCCCCGCTTCATCCTCGTCGTGCTCGTGCTCGTGATCGGGCTCTTCGTCGAAGAGGGGCTTATGCTGGCTCGATGCTTCCGAGGAGTACGCTCCGCCAGCCGGGCGAGCGGCACCGGCTTTCGCTGTGGACCGCGTATCTTGGGTCTCCACCTCGCCGCCCGCCGCCCAAGCTCCCTGAGCCCCCGAGGACTGCACAATATCAGCGGAAACCGCCGGGGCGTCACCTGGACTCGGAACCCGAATCTCTTCCGTACATGCCGGGCAAACGATCTTCGCCCCCGCCTTCTTCGAGCTGATGCTGAGGATCTTTTGGCAGCTTGAGCATCGGAACTGGATCGGCACGGTGAGGCCTGGTTACAGAAGGCGGAAGGCGGAAGGCGGAAGGCTGATGGCTGATGGCCAGTGGCTAGTGGCTGATGAAAGCCTTCCCCTCTGGCCATGTGCCATCAGCCATGAGCCATCAGCCACGATCTCGATTACTTTTCGCCCGGTTTGTCGGTCACCCCGACCAGGTAGCGTTCGATTCCCTCGACCTGGCTGGCAGCCCGGGCGACATCCTCGACGAAGCCTGAGGCCACGGCCTTGTCGGCCTTAATCAGAACAATGTTGTTCCCCGTGTCGAGTTTCTGCTGCACGTAGGCCGGGACATCGGTCAGTTGGGCCACACCGCCCTTTCCCTTGCCGTCAGCCAGATACAGCTCGGGGCCCGATTCGGTTTGATAGATCGTGAAGACGATCCCCTTGGACACATCGGGAGCGATCCCATGCTTCGCCTCGGGCATGGTGATCGCCCCGGCCATCTCGATCGACGAGGTCACCATGAAAAAGATCTGCAACAGAAACGCCACGTCAATCAGCGGCGTCAAGTCGAGCTCTTCTTCGAATTCGATATGAACGGACATGGGGATCCTTGGAAACGAGTCGTCAGATCAGTTCTCAACCGGCTCAGTTCTCAGTCAGCGTTTCGAATGTCGGGCCTCGAACGATCGCAGTCCCCCTATTTGCCTGCGACTTGCAGCGACTCTTCGTAGTCTCTCAGGAACCGACTCAAGTCTTCCTTGACCTGGTCAGTCAGGCGACCGATCCGCACCATGATGTACCCCCCCAGCAGGGTCATCGGAATGGCAATCACCAGCCCCCACATGGTCGCCATCAGAGCCAAACCGATCTTCGCGGCCAGAGCATTGGGATCACCGCCCCCGCTCGCAGAAATCGCGCTGAAGGACCCAATGATCCCCGTCACCGTTCCCAGCAACCCCACCATCGGAGAGGTCTTGGCGACGACGGCCATCCCGGCATGCTGGTATGCCAACTCCGCCAGAATCTCCCGCTCGAACTTCTCGTTGAGAAGCGTCTTGAGCTTCGGGAGAGTCATGTAACGGTGCGTCATCGCGATCGTAATGAGCTGCGGCACCGCCTTGGCCCAATACTGGGGGGTGTCACAAATCTCGGACACGCCATCGTAGTCTTGGGCTTGCAGCCGCTCCCGAATCTCCCCGAGGAACTCATCGGCGAGGGCCTGGTTTCGGAACCGCTTCTGGTAGATCTTGCGCATCACCAGCACCACCAGAAACGTCCCCAGCACTCCCAGCAGCCCCATCGAGAGGAAAATGAGCGGCTCGATGTAGTGCAACACGTTATTCAGCACGGACGAACTCCAGCGAACGGATGATCGAAGTGACGAGAGTGACCGGGCGAACGAAGAGCCACTCGCTGCAAGGCTTCCAGATAAGCCGACCGGCATGCTATTGCTGGTACGCCGAGGTGTCAACGAGCCTTCGGTCCGAACTTGCGGGCGACGCTGGCGAACAGTCGTCAGACAAGGTTGTCGGAAAACAGACTCCGCGCGGGCCGTCCCTCGTGTCCACGTTTCGCTCAGAATCGGGGTTGGAGTCCAGGCTTTAGCCTGTCCGGAACAGCCTAAAGGCTGGACTCCAACCCATACTTTAGCGTCGACGGAGTACTCGCCACGTTTCGCCAGAACGTGGCTACGGTTCAAACCCGCCAAGGTGAGGAATAATCGCCCCTTAACATGGTGGCCTTTCCAAGCAGGCCGTCACCGCAGAATGAACGCTTCACCCGTGGCGACTGTCGCCAAGCAGCCCTCCTCCGCCCCAACGGGGCAGCCACAAACCAGCCTGGGGCAGAGCGACCAGCGGGAGCGCCGCCCCAGGTTTCAGATTGTCGTAACGCTCTCGCCCTGAAAGGGCGAAACAAGGGCTGAGCCTCGCATTGTTTCGCCCTTTCAGGGCTTGCCGAGCAATGCGGAATCGATACCCAGGGCGTTGCCGGCGTTGCCCTGGGCTGGTATGTCGGTGCCCTTTCAGGGCGGAAGATTTCGTCCGTGGGTTTCACCCACGGATACACGCTGCCACCACTCTCGCGGTGAAGAATTCTCAATGCTCCAGCCTGGTGCTTACTCCGCCGTCTTGCCTTCCGGCTCTCCACGACTGGCCGGTGGGGCCGTCGCAGCTGGGGCACTCGCTGGGGGCCCTCCCGGTGGTCCACCCGGTGACGGCGGGGCATCGGTCATGATCTCCACATCGGCAAACGGCTGGAGTCGTTCGGCCCCTTCGGTGACGACCCGCATTCCGGCGGTCAGTTCACTCGACAGAACCTGGACCTTATCCCCGGAATAGGCCCCCTCTTGTAGCACGATGGGCTTCGCCTTTCCGGTGTTTTCTCCCGGAGGCCCCAGCACAACGAACAACTTGCTCCCGATCTCGGACCGCACGATCGAGTCTTTAGGGACGAGGATCGCCTTGGTCTTTGGTCCCTTGAACTTCACGCGGGCCAGCATCCCTTCCGTGAGCAGTGGAATCGTGAGCGTCCCTGCTTGCACGATTTCGTTCTTGATCGCGACCTTGACAGGGAAGGTTCGCGACCCGGTCTCCCACTCGCTCCGGGGGACGATGGCGATCACGGTCCCGGGCCAGGTCTTACGAGCTGTGGCGTCGATTTCGACGGGGACTTCGGCACCGATTTGCAGGTTGGGTAGGTCACGTTCATCGACGTTCGTAATGACGTGGACCTCTTCCAG
>JAYSVZ010000702.1:0-10495 GCA_043718305.1 Planctomycetota bacterium
CCCCCCAGCCCTCACCCACATAGTGGAGTCCTCTCTGATAGCCGTGCCGATTGTGGGGGAGAGGGGGCAGAATCTCACGGCTGCCAACTTTTCCGATGCACACCCCCGAAAGCCCACCGCTTGTACGAGTCGACTTGAACCCTGTGCGGGGTGGTGTTGACTTTGATGTTGAGCCTGTCGGAACAAACAACGCGGGGTGGCCTGGGTAGGGTCGCTGTGGACCCGACCGGGACGGTGCAGCCAGAGGAGGCTTTGGCATCGAGAGTCGCATCCGAGCGTGCCTCCCGTGCCGTTGGCACACCGGTCGGCCCAAAGCGGCCAAACCTGCGACTCCGCCACCCCACTGTGTTTGACAAGCGAACCAACCCACGTGAGTGACCTAAGCGGAAGGTGAGTCGAGGTTCGGCTCATGGGCCGATTCTTGCAGATAACTCGCGAGACGACGCAACAGGCGACGATGTCGCTCTGGGGAAATGGAACCGATCTCGCCGAGGGGTTCGGAAGCTGGCAAGAGAGCCAGAAAGCCGAGGCGAATCAGCGAGGTGTTCAGTAAGCCGCTCGACTCGAAATCGACATCCGTCGAAGCGATGATCTCATCGAAATCGGGGACAAGGTGACGTAACTGACGGCTGACTCCACACAGGAGGAGGTCGCCGAACGGTGGCATCACGCGCAAGACAATCGCTGGCCTGTTCTTGGGCCTGCCGTCCGCCTGCTCAAAGGCGGTGAGTACCACGTCGCCCTCTTTCATGGAGCCCTCAGTCATTGGGCAGAGTGAGCGCGGATGAGGCTCGCGGGGTAATCGGGTTCGTCGTCCGCATAGGCGCGGGCCAGGCCCGCTTTCGACAGCGCATACCATTCCCGTTGCTCAGCATCCGGCAGGCTCTCGGGAAGAATCGTAACGAGCAGCCGAGCGTTGGCAGGCAACGCGAACGGCTCATCGAGCTGGATTCTGTCGCCTTCGACATGGGCGTTTAGAGTGACGGTTTTCATAAGGAGAAGTATAGCCAGCGGCATTGATGCGAGCCAAGCGGAAAACCATCGCCACCGAAAGCCCACCGCTTGTGCGAGTCGACTTGACCCTGTGCGGGGTGGTGTTGACTTTGATGTTGATCCCGTCCGAACAAACGACATGGGGTGGCCTCGGTGGGGTCGCTTTGGACCCTACGGGGCGGCGCAGCGGGAAGTGGCGTTGGCGTCGAGAGTCGCACCTGAACGTGCCTCCCGTGCCGCTGGCACACCGGTAGGCCCCAAGCGGCCAACTTGCTACCCCGCTTAGTTAGAGTGTTTTGAACCAAGCATCATCAACAGTGACGTTCTCTATCATTTCGGTCTTGGTGCCGAGGCTGAATTCTTTGAGTTTGTCGGCAAGGTGATCGCCGTCAACGAGGTCGATTGGTGGCGCGCCATCTCTGGATGCTTCCTTGACGGCATCGCGTGAGAAGGTGCCAGTCGTAATGAAAAGCCCCTTGTCGGCGCGGCCAACCATCGCTCCACGGAAGTCGCGAATATGGCTCGCTGAGACGACGCCAGAGTATCGCTTGCACTGAAAGACCACGTGAAAGCTCATGAAGCCGTGGATGCGAGCAATTCCCTTGCCGTCGATGCCACCATCACCCGTGCGCCCTGTAACCTCCACCTGAACGAAACCAGACTCACGCAGAAGGCGTTGAATAAGTCGCTCAAATGAGGATGGGTCAATTTGCTTGGTAAGGATGTAATAAAGCTTCGCTCGCCACGACTGAGTTTCTTCTGGTGTGTCAGCTTCGGGTGTGTCTTGCGATTCTTTCTGGTTGTTCTTTGCTTGCCTGCCTTTCTTATCGGTCTCTCGGGAAACTTTGAGTACATCCTTCGGTTCAACAGTCGTCAGATCGGGTTTGACGAGTGCCCAGATACCACGGGTGGAGTTCGTGAGTACGCCGTACTTCTTGAGGTAGGTGCGTGCCCAAGCAAGCCGGTAATGTACTTCAGTTTGGTTACTGGTTTCAGGGTCATGAAGGACGGAAAGAATACCATCCGACATCTTGAGATTCTGTATGACCCGTTCATAGATCTCATCAATGGAACCAGATCCTCCCAAGTCTCTTAACGCCGTGATGAGAGGATTCATCAACTGATCGTAGGAGGGGACTTTTGTCATGGTGTGTGGCAAGCTGACCAAGGGATTCGATTGCAGAGATGAAGCAGAACATTGGCGCAGCTTGGCGGTCGAGTACGGCGTTGTCAAATCTGATGTATTAGGATGTAGAACGAGTTACGACGAAGTGCGGGTTCAGAATCCATGCGACACTGCACCTGTGCCACGCCGCTTCAGCCACGTCCGGGACGAGCCTGAACCGACTTTGATCGCCCAACGAACACCCCCGATTTACGTCGGAGGCTCGCTGGTCAGTGGCTCGCTACGCCCATCGCTTCTAGAGCGGGGTAGCACCGGTTGGCCCGCTTGGGGGCCTACCGGTGTGCCCACGACACCAGAGGTGATCTCAGAGTGAACTCACGATGCAAGAACCTCATGTGGAAAAGCCACCCCGGCAGATTCCGAAGCGAATCAACCGGGCCTCTTCGCTCCGTGATGATTCCCCACCTTTAATTCATCACTCTTGTTCGCGTCGACCGGCGTGGATGAACTCGACGATCTGCTGGGTTTGAGATGCAGATCAATGCCCGGCACATCGAGCGGCGACTTCTGCGGGGCGTCGGGTTGCAGGACGAAGACTTGGCCATTCGAACGCTGAATACGAATCGAACCCTCTTGAGTGGCATGCTCCAATAGAGTGCCCAATGACGCTTGGGTTTCCTGGGAGGTTGTCATCAGTCAAGCACCTCCACTACGTGGACTCCCGTCCCGATGCGTCGGGGAGATCGTACCCGGCCCGATCAACCGTTTGGTTGCAGCATCAGGTCGCCGATGAACTGGCTGACCCCTTCGTGGTCGAACAGCACAGGCACGCCGCCCGGACCGATGTACACAGCCACCCCGTCACGGACCACGAGGGCTGCCGGGTGATCCACTTCGAATCGGTCGCCGGGGTGTAAGAGCGGATTGTGGCATTGTGATTTTCGTTGGGTCCAATGCTGGCCAACCCTTGTGTCCCGCTTGCGAGGTGCCACAATGGGGAGGTCGTTGAGCCTGCCCCAGAGTGGTGTTGACTATGGCCTTGTTCGAAGATGAGATTCTCCTGCCGTGTTCCCGCGCAACTCTGTTCGAGTTCTTCGCTCGACCGGCAAACGTCGCGCGGGTTGCCGATCCGTCGCTGGGACTCAAGATCCAGACGGCCCCCGAAGTGATCTCGGTGGGTGCCCGGATCGCCTTTCAAATGATAGCCATGAATCAGATCCAATCGGCGATTCATGAGATCAGCGAATATCAACCGCACGACCGATTTCTGGAAGTACAGATTCAAGGGCCCATGAAGAGTTGGCAGCACGAACATCAGTTCATCGAAGCTGGAGATGAGACCCGCATGATCGACCGGATCGAGTTCCAGAAGCCGGGCGGGATCATCGGACTCCTGCTCTCGGAAGGCCGGATCCAGGAGATGCTCGAAGAAAACTTCTTCCAACGGGAACAGGTGCTGCGGCGGCTGATCTCCCAGGGCGGCTTGATATGAGCGTTCCCCCGCGTCTGCCCTCACGGACCCGCAAGTCGGACGCTGACTCCTACACCTGGATGGGAGTCATCTGGCTGTTGGCAGCCGCAGGCGGATTCCTCATGTTATGCATGGCGATCCTGCCTCTGCTCAATGTTCTAGGGGCGATGATCGGGATCATCTTGCTGAATGTGCTGGGGTACGTGACCATGGGGCGGTGGGTCGCGCGGCGGATTGCGGCTGATGAAGCTGCGAAGCGGGCCTTGGGTGAGGACGACGAGACCGATTCGGTTTGAAGCGGTCGATGAGCCGTCTTGAGACTCGCCCTCAGCCCTCTTCCGGAGGAACGAAGCGTGAGGAAAATGTCTATACCCGCGTGGGGACAACGGGTAGGATTCCACCGGTTCTGACCACACAGTGATTGAGGAGCCAGTCAATGGTTCAACATGGACATGTTCATAACGGGGTGATTGTCCCCGAAGCTCCCGAGAATCTCCCGGAGGGAGCCACAGTCCGTATCGAGGTCATCGAAGCGGGTTCGGTTCCGCCAGAGGCTAAGCCCAGAATCGGTGGCCTTTGGAAGGGAAGAGTTCGCATTGCCGATGACTTCGACGAATTGCCCGCCGATATCGCAGAGGCGTTCGGGATGATCGAGTCATGAAGTTGATTCTCGACACCATGCGACGAATACTCACCATCGTGGCACTCGTGGCAGTGATCACCGCCGGTTCTCTGGCTGCCGAGGATCTGACCCTGGAAGAGCGTCACGCCGGGTTCGTCTCTCTCTTCGATGGCCACACACTTCACGGTTGGACCGGAGCGATCAACGGCTATGAAGTGGTTGACGGAGCCATTCAGTGTCGACCGGAAATGGGGGGGAACCTGCTCACCGAAAAGGACTATGCTGACTTTGAGTTGCGGTTCGAATTCCGCCTGCCCCCGGGCGGCAACAATGGAATCGGTCTCCGGGCTCCCGCTCAAGGACATGTCGCCACCGAAGGGATCGAGATTCAGATCCTCGACAACACCGCTACCAAGTACAAAACGCTGGCAGCCTACCAGTACCACGGGTCTGTTTATGGACTGATCCCCGCCCAGCGCGGTTACCTGCGCGAAGTGGGCGTCTGGAATGACCAGACGATCCGCTGCGTGGGCCGAGAGATCACCGTGATTCTCAACGGCACATCGATCGTCGATGGCGACCTGGACGAGGCACTCGCCCGCGGGACTCTCGACGGCAAGGACCATCCCGGGGCTCGCCGAACGGAAGGTCGCGTCGGCTTTCTGGGTCACAACGATGCGGTGGCGTTTCGGCGTATTCGCCTTCGAGAGATTTCATCGAAGCCCTGACCTACGGATCGTAGAATGCTGATGGCTGAAGTCTGCGACTTCAGCGCCCCAGAGATCACATCCCTTCCCAGCCGTTTGACTCCCACTGGCGTCCCGTCTACTCTGCGGTGCTTCTGCAAGCGGCATGGCTGTCGGCCATTTCCGTTTGCAGGCAGGAGAGAATCACATGACCGGATCAACGCCCAAGCCCCGCTGGACATTCTTCTTCGCGATCGCGCTGGTCACGATCGTGATTCGTCTCATTCCCCAATGGCTGGTGCGATTGAAGTCGAGCGGATACGACATGTCCGCCGTCGATTTTTCGTGGGGATTCACGACCGCTATGGCAGTGGGGCTCTTTGCCGGGGCGTTCATTCGAGACCTCCCGAAGGCTCTGGGACTGACTCTGGGGATACAGGTTGTGGGGGATCTGGCCATCGGTCTGTTGTCCAGAGACTTGTCGCAAGGCTTGACGATGGGGATGCTGCCGATCTACATCAGTTACACGCTGATTGCCTTGCTGGGGCGTCCGTTGGGAGTCAACCGGGCCTGGTGGCGAGTGGCGGGTTCCAGCCTCTTGGCCCCGGCACTGTTCTTTGTGGTGACGAACTTCGCCGTGTGGGCTGGTTCGCATGCGGGAGCGAGGATGTACCCACTGACCCTCCAGGGGTTGCTCGATTGTTTTGAAGCGGGGATCCCCTTTTCCGACTCCTTTGTTTCGTCCCTGGTGTGCAGCCTGCTGCTCTTCAGCCCGCTGGGAGTGTCGCTGGCTGTCGAGTCGAAGGTGACCGTGCCCACGAATGAAGCGGCATAACTAGTCACGTGGGCTTTCGCCCACGTATTCTTGATGATAGTGCATCTCGCGTGGGCTAAAGCCCACGCTACAGGACTTTTGTCGGGCGCGTCTTTCCAGGCCATCTTGCCTTAAACACCGATCATGGACGGCCTGGAAAGGCCGTCCTACGGGGACTGTTATTCCCGCCAGTGGCCTGAGTCCTCCGTATCAGAGCGAGCGTGACATCAAACCGCCCGGTCGCTTTCGGGCCAATGCGCGAACGACCAGCGGCCTTTGGATCACGCTCCGGGTGACACGGGAGGCTGACGCCCCCCCCGCTCGCTGGGTTCATGCCCTCCGGTTGAATCAGGTCACCATGAACGACACATCCACTGGCCCCGGACTGCTCCGCAAGGCAGCCAACTTCAGCAAGGCCGTCGCGAAGCACGTGGCCGATGGCGGGAAGCATGTGACCGACGAGGTCTACCTCGCCCGCCTCTCGGTCTGTGCCAATTGCCCGGCCCTTGATCCGGAGAAGATGCGGTGCAAGGAGCGACTGATCTGCGGTTCATCATCCAGGGAACGGATGATGATACCGATGCCAAGAGTGCCCTCGTGGCCGGTTCGCCTCGTAGCGGAAGTCGTCAGACTTTCGCCGTCCGGTCAGTCTGCGCGAACCTCGCGAAATTCTTACGAATTCCGCTACGCTCGTATTGAATCGCCAATCGTCGCACATCGAACGGATTGGCGAAGACATCTGGGAAGGAAAGGTGAGGTATGGGCTGACCAGTCCGCTGGAGACGGGGCAGTCGTCGTTCTTGTGCGACAATTTCTTGCGCCTCGTCCACGCTAAGATTTAGGGTTGGAGTCCAGCCTTCAGGCTGCTCCGGAGCAGGCTAAAGCCTGGACTCCAACTCCACTGCGGAAGCGGGACCAGGGCCTTCCGCCCTGGCTGGAAGAATGGCCAGCCCTTCGGGCCTGAAGAAATGGCGGGGTGGCCTCGGTTGCCGCTTTGGGCGACCGAGGCGGCGAAGCCGGAAGAGGGCTGGACTCCGAGAGGTCTACCACGAACACCCCTTCCACACACCTCCCACTCGGCCCCCGCCCGCAAAGTTTGACTGACTGTTCCGACCCGTCCGGGGCTGCTCGGGTACAACCGCTTGAATTGATTCTTCCGCTTCAGACGGTTCCTTAAGACCGATACGAGAGAAGCCTCGAAGGGTGTTTGCGCTCTTCGTGGCCGATTCGCTCGTGCCCGTCGGCGGTTTCCGCCGATAGACGTGCATCGCGTTTTGGTTCGGATTGACACAGCTCATTGGGAAGCGGTCATGCGTCTTTGGTCAATCACCTACCGTTGGTTCGGATGTCTTCTCGGAGGGGTGCTGCTGAGCGCCTTGGTCGGGGAGCTCTCGGCCCAGGTTGTTCCCGGGACGGGGAACTTGATGAACTACGACGATCTGGAAGATGTCAATTGGGGTTACACGCATAACTTCCCCAAGAGCAGCAAGGAAGAGGACGAGAACATCCGCTATCCGCTCGGGTTCTCGACCAATCGCATGTGGTCCGAAAGCCCCAAGCGGGGGAGCCCCGACACGATCCGTCGCTGCGAGACACCCGCGGGCGGGCTCACGGGGAGTACGGGTTCGCTCTACCTCCGGACCCGTGACTCGGGGATTCCCGGATACCCTGGGAGTAAGCAGGCTCAGGACGACTTCATCCTGGCGGCCCGGCCGGTCGCGGTTGGCTACTCCCCGAACTTTGTCGTGCGGGTCTTTCTGCCGGAATGGGAGGCCTGGGAACAGCGACAAGGGGTGAGCTTCGGCATCCGCGTCGGTCTCCAAGGGATGATGACCAAGGAGCAACCCGTGACGGGAGCCAAGCGGTTCTTCCGGACCAAGAAGACTGAGTCGGTCACCGAGATGGAGCCGTACTACCCCGGCTTCTTCATCGCCTTTAACCCCGTCACCGCCAACAACAAGTCGCCGTACGCTCAAGTGCTGATCCGTTCGGACCACATGGGGCGCGAAGTCCCGGGGCCGACGATCAAGCAGACCGGCTGGTGGACTTTTGGGATGTCGGTCACCGCCGATTCACGGTGCCATTACTATGCTCATGCGGGGATTACCGATCTGAAAGCCAACGACCACATTTATTCGTCGTTGCCTTACAACATTCGCGGCGAGCACTTCAACACGATCTTCTTCAACGTCTGTTCGGCAGACAATGCCAGTGCCTGGTCGACCCCCTGGATCATCGACGACCCCAAGGTCTACTACTCCGGACCACCGGTCTTCAACCAGAATCAGCAGGCCCAACAACAACAGCCAGTCAAAACGGTCCAGGCTCCCGCCAATGGAGTGCCGGTCCAGTCGGCTTCGCAGGCCAAGGAAATCCCCGCTCCGATGACCCCGGCTCCGGTGGCTCCGGTGGCAATTCCACCGGCGGCACTGCCCGCAGCCCCCGCGATACCTGCCCCAGCCTCCATCCCGTTGCCTCCGCCGATCCTTTCGCTGCAACCAGCGAAGCCGATCTCGGGAAAAACCGAGGCCCCGGCAGCCCCAATGGTCCCGATGACCACAGCCGAACCGGTTCCCAAGTCGGTCCTCGCTCCGCGACCCGTGAGCGTCCCCCCCTCCTCGGGACAGCCCGCTCCGGCAGCGCCCATTCTCAAACCGCTGGCTGTGCTGCCGATGACCGTGACGCCGATGGCTACAGCAATCCCGGAATTAAAGCGAGTGGTGAGCGTCGATCTGGCCCCTTTCGAGAAGAGAGTCCTGTTGCCTGCCGCAGTCCCGGCCCCGCCATCAAAGCTCACGACCATCAAAGCGAAGTCCGTTCCATTGGTCAAAAGCGGAGAGAGCCTGTTGGTTCCCGCCCTGATCCCCAGGCAGCCGCCGGAAGCTGCGACCGACCTCCGGCAGCCAGCCCCTGGCGAACCGAAAGCCGAGCCGGTCCAAACCGCTCAGGCGGAACCGCCGACCTCTTCCACGGAACCGCCGTTGGTGGCCCCGGAGCTCGAAGATGAAAGCATCAAGGTCGACTCGGCTTCTGTGCCAGTCCCCCCAGAAGAGTAGTCCCCTCCATCCCGATTCCGGCGCCCCTCTCCCCCGGGGGCATAGGGGCTGGGGGTGAGGGCGAATAGTTAGTTAGTTAGTTAGTTAGTTAAAGCACTTTCCGAATTCCTCTTCAGTTTCACTCTCCCAACGGTGACCGGTCGTAACTTCAAGGAAGTCGTCGCTGGCTCAGCCCGCAAGTTCGCTGAAGCGAGAAGCCCCCCGATGACAAAGACTCGAGACAGGCATCGATGGAACGCAGCCAATATGCGGTTCATCGGAGACCTCATCGCTGGGCCGCGTTTACGCACTCGAAGTCGGAACTCAGTTTCGGTTGGGGAACGCCGTCCACTCCGAAGAGCTATCCGCGTTTCAACTTCAGCATCAGCCGTGCCGCTTGATCGGCAGCCATCTTGGCGGTGAATTGCTCATCGCTGCCAGAGGGCATGCCCATCGCCGTATCGAGCGCCCGCTGAGCAGCCGCTGCGTCGATGTTCTCGACAGCCACAGCGCGGTTCGTCAGGAGGGTCACGATCGCCCCCTTCACCTGCAAGAACCCGCCGTCAATAAAGAAACTCTTCGAGGCTCCACCCGCCTCGAACTTGAGCTCCCCGCGCCCGAGGCGACCAACCACCGGAGCCCGCCCCGGCAACAGCCCCATCGAGCCATCAAACAGCGGCAACTGGACCGAACGCACGTTCTGATCGAGCAGTGTCGTTTCGGGGGTGACGAGGACAAGGCGGAGTTCGGTGGCGGCGATCATGGGACTGGGTACTTCATTCGAGGAGTCTTTGCGGATTGCACTCAACTCAGCCCTGAGCCATCTTCTTGGCCTGCTCTTCCGCTTCTTCAATCACACCGACGTAGGTGAAAGCCCCTTCGGGCAGATGGTCCCACTTGCCGTCGCAGAGTTCTTCGAAGCTGCGGATGGTGTCGGCCATGGAGGTGATCTTCCCCTTCTTGCCGGTGAAGGCTTCCGCCACGAGGAACGGCTGGGAGAGGAACCGCTCGATGCGGCGGGCACGATGCACGACCAGCTTGTCCGCTTCGGCGAGTTCATCGATCCCGAGGATCGCGATGATGTCCTGGAGTTCACGATACCGCTGCAGAGTCTGCTGAACGCGGCGAGCCACGGCGTAGTGCCGTTCACCGACGATCTGCGGATCGAGGATGCGGCTCGACGAAGCCAGCGGGTCGATGGCGGGGAACAGGCCCTTTTCCGCGATCTTACGCTCCAGATAGATGAACGCGTCGAGATGGCTGAACGCGGTCGCTGGAGCGGGGTCGGTCGGGTCGTCGGCGGGGACGTACACCGCTTGCACCGAGGTGATCGCCCCACGCTTCGTCGAGGTGATCCGTTCCTGCAACTGACCGAGTTCGTTGGCCAGCGTCGGCTGGTAACCCACTGCGGATGGCATGCGGCCCAGAAGTGCGGACACTTCGGAACCAGCTTGCGAGAAGCGGAAGATGTTGTCGACGAACAGCAGCGTGTCTGCTCCGGTCGTGTCGCGGAACCATTCGGCCATTGTCAGCGCGGTCAGCGCGACACGCAGACGGGCACCGGGTGGTTCGTTCATCTGGCCGAACACCATGCAGGTCTGCTCGATGACCTTGCGACCGGTCGAGCCGATGTCGGCTTCTTGCATTTCGAGCCACAAGTCGTTCCCTTCACGGGTTCGTTCACCGACCCCGGCGAACACCGAGTAGCCGCCGTGAGCTGCGGCGATACGGGCGATGAGTTCGGTCAG
>JAYSVZ010000703.1:0-10470 GCA_043718305.1 Planctomycetota bacterium
TGCGTGTGAATCGACAAGTGAGTGAGTCGTCATTGGCCGAACTCGCAGCCTTCTTCGACTCGCGAAGTTGGAGTACCCCGGCAGCGGCAGCCGATTTCACGATCGAGTCAATCGAAGCTCTCGGTCGAGAGCTGGCGATCCCCGTGCGGCTCCGCGACCTGAGGGTGACTCGCGACCAGTTACCAACTCTCGTCCCAGCCTCGCGCGGCAATAGTATGAGCGGCAACCCGCGAACGCTGTCGGATGCGGAACTGCTCGACACACTGGAGGGATGCTGGTGATTCTTGCAGTTGGACTCTCTCCCGCGTGGCAGCGGATTCTGGTCTTCGACCGAGTCGAGATGGGCGAGGTGAACCGCGCTCGCGAGGCTCACGAATGCGCCTCGGGCAAGGTACTCAACGTCGGTCTCGCCTTGTCCTCACTGGGTGCCCAGGCAACCACCCTCTCGATCATCGGTGGCCCGACCGGCGACCGGATTCGCGCGGAGTTCGCCCAACGCGGTGTCCCGGCGCGGTGGATCGACGATCCGTCCACCACGCGGACCTGTACCACGCTCATCGAACCAGCTTCGTATGGAATTACTGAGTTGGTCGAGAACGCCAGTTTGATCGATGCTCGTTCGTGGGAAGCCTTTCGCGCTGCGTTCATCGAAGAGGCTGCGACCGCCGACTGGGTCGTCCTCAGCGGGTCGCTCCCCCCGATTGCCGGTCGCCCGCCGACTGCCCTGGTCTACCGGGAACTGATGGAGCAGTGTCGTGGCCGCGTGATCCTCGACGCCCGTGGTACGGAACTATTGGGAGGTCTCGAACAAAAACCATTCCTCGTGAAACCGAACCGCGAAGAACTCGCCGCCACGGTTGGTCGCCCGATCTCAGATGAAAAGTCCCTCATCGCAGCCATGCGGGAACTCAATGCGCGGGGGGCCGAGTGGGTGCTGGTCACCGATGGCCCGCGAGCTGTGTGGCTGGCCTCCGTCATGGAGCGATGGCGGTTCACCCCTGAGCACATCAATTTCCTCAACCCGATCGGCTGTGGCGATTGCTTGGCCGCTGGACTTGTGGCGGCACTGGCTGAGGGTCACTCCTGCCCCGAAGCGGTCTCCTGGGGAATGGCCGCAGCAGCGGACAACGCGCTGCAGCTTCTCCCAGCTCGCCTCGACCGCGCGCGAATGCTGGCCGGGGCGAGCCGAGTTCCAGGGGAGCGTCTCGCGTAGTAGGCCGGGCCCCTTTGGCCCGGCCTTCTGGTTGAACATGATCGCCAGACCGATTGGCCCCCAATGACCAAATCGGAACTTGGGATCGAGTGAAAACCTCGTTACATCCCGAGGGCAGTCTTGGCGAGAGACTGTAGGTATTGTGTGAACATGGCAAACGAAACTGAGCCAGCCTTTTCCTTCATGGTTGCCTTGGCTTGGTTCCACAAAGAGTCACTTCTTGCGGCGTCTGCGAACTCATGACCTGCCCATGTCAGCGAACTGACCACTGCTTCTGGGCTGGTGGAGCCCTGGCGTGTGATTTCACCTCCTTTGATCAACTCTGCTTCAAGCATCAGGTACAGGTGATAGCCGACTTGATCGGAAGAATAGCCTTCCGTTTTGAGTTCATCTGGCGCAAATCCGCTTGGATGGTCTTCGATCGCAAACACCAGTTTGCGCACAAGATCCATGTCTCGTTTCATTGAGGGTGCCTTTCGATTGCCATGCGGCAGATGGAACGGGGATCACAATCAGCCGACAAGTATACGCAAAAAGCCCCGGCTTGGATCACCGAGGCTTTGGCGGTTTCTCCAATTACTTCTTGTCGAACTCGGCATCGATTACGTTGTCGTCCGTGGGGCCACCGTTCGGGACGGTTATGACATGCCATTCGAAATGGAGTGGAGGATGTCCAGCTTCAGTGATTCATCATCATCTTCACCGTCGAGAATCGCGTGCATCCAGCGTCTGAGCAGTTCCTTGGAGATGTTTCCGGCTGCAACATGGTAGCTGATGTTTTCCGCTTCGATGATAAAACGCTTCACGCAGAACATATAGCCGTTGATGAGCAGCATTTCGGCGCTGAGTGTGATGGCGATGCGTTTGTTGCCATCCTCAAAGCAATGAAACTTGCACCCGCAGAAAAAGAGGTGCGTCAGCTTATCGGCGAACTGGGGGTAGTACAGATCGTTCTGGATGTGTGCGAGGACACTTTCCAGCTTGTCGATTTCCAACACGCCTTGTGTGCCTCCTCCGCTCTTCTCAACCGTCAACTGGTGAGTGGCGATGGCCATCTCGATCGTCAGGTAGCGGTAGGTCATTACTCCCGCTCCTTCAGTCGCTTCATGACATCTTTGGCCTCTTCTAAGCGATCCTCCAGTTCTTGACTCTTCTCGCCGATGAAGCGTTCGAATTCAGTGGCGTTCAGTGGCGTCACATAGTTCTTGAGTTGGAGATGCAGCACATCTCGAAACGCCAAGTCCCGGCTGGCCATCTTAATCCGTGCCTTTTCCACCATCGGCTTCCACAATGGCAGCGATTCAAAGGCGATGAAGAGTGTGTCCACCTCGGAAGCCGTCAATTTGCGGCCCTGTTTCTTAACGGCGGCTCGGAGTTCCTCTGCAAACCCGCATTCGTACGCGGCGACCAAATCCAGAACTTCCGAGTATAACGTGTCGCGGACTTGCTCTTTGTTTCCCAGACGCAGGATGCTGCGGTACTCCTTGGCCTTCTCTCGAAAGATGCTGACGTAGATCCGGTCCGTGTAGACCGCGTACTTGAAGTTCCCCATCGCCACGCAGTCCTTCAGCGCATCCGTGAACTGCTTGCGATAGTTCTCCTCGATGAAGGCCGAGTGGATGAAGTCCTCGTCCCGCTGGTTGATGTACTTTGTTCCACCGCCCGTGCGTTGATTGATCGTGTCAATCACGATGTCCAGAATCATCTGGCGAACCAAACTGGCCCGGCGGCTTTCCGTCATCAGCATGGCCAGATTCAGGAACGTCCGGAACTCAAACACCCCCAGCTGGGGAGCCTTGGAGATGTTCACGAAATCTGCTTCGTGAACATCCTGGCCCTGGATTGCTAACTTCATGCTATGCAAGCGTTTACCTCGCAGCACTGCATACCCGTTTCGGGCCAGTTCCTCCCCGAATTTCTCGAGGTAGTTGTCCACTGTACGGGTCGTCACGTCAAAAAATGCGGCCACCTGTTCTTTCAAAACGACGTTCTTGCCCTCGAACGGAATCCCCCGAATCCCCGCTGCCTTCTCGATCTCGGCCAGCGCGTACGGGTTGTTCAAGATGTTCTGACGATCGACCTCTGAGGTGGTGAGATCTTGATTCATGGCGTTCTTTCGAGGCACTGGGGAACAGGCCGTGAGTCTTGAAATGTTTTGATTGTGGCGGTCATGAAGTCTGGGTATTCGTTCTCTAAGAACTGGTGTCTTGACCGCGTCATGGGAGGATCTCTCCGGGTGTTTTCCGCAACTGTCGTGTTCGAGTTTCGGCTTGATCACGCTTATCCTCGAAGCTCCGCTTCGCCGCGCCACACAGCACTCTCGCCCAGTGTGTCAGGATGTGATTCCGTCGGCAAGTCGTTTGGCACGCGGGCGAAGCGGAGCTTCGGGAATCTGCGGCCTCATGCTGGTGTTGGGAACGAGGTTGTCTTGCTACTCGCGAGAATTCGCCGGCCCGAAGGACGGGCCAAAGGGGCTCGTCCTACTCCCGAGTGGCAATTTTTGCCGCTCTCGACAACCGTCTGGGAACCATTTCGCTCTCGTCGCGAATGAAACTCGGGAGTATGCTACTTGTTGCCGATCTAGGATGCGGAGACATGGTTCGGCGATCTTGTCTGTAAGTCCGTCGCTCCTTCGGGAACCGGCGCAGGGTGGGCATCACATGGCGTGGTCAAAAACCTCGATCGGATTCGGTCTGCGGGCCTTCGTTTTGCTGGCGCTTGCGCTGGGGTGGAGCGTCGGGCCTTGTGCAGCCCAGAGTGTCGATGAACTCCCCGATCCGACAGAAATGCCCATTGAAGATGGGGCGGGGGGCTTTCACCTCGAAAGCCTGACTGGAGAGAAGGGACCGTCCTCACAGTTTCCACGGAAACATGGTGAGCCACAAGTGACCGCCGTGTTCGCCCCGCTGGCGGGCTCGCCAGAGACCCTCGTGCTGGCGATTACTGTCAAGCTCAAGGCTGGGGCTTACACGTACGATCTGCAGCCGGTCCAGGGGTTTCAGAAGCATACGAAGATTAAGATCGATCAAGTCGAGGGTGCGGAAGCGAGTGACGAGAACTTTTCGACGGATCATGAGGCCAAAGTGGGCTTCGATACGCTCCAAGGAAAAGTCCTCCGAAAGTTTTCCGACGAAGTGGTGTTCCTTCAGCGCTACCAGCGATCACCAAACACGACTCCATCGGCTCGTGGTTTGATCGACATGCTGGTGTGTGATGGAAAGACGTGCATCCCCCAGAAGATCGAATGGGTCGCCACTTGGGATGAGACCCCTTATGAAGGCCGTCTCCCGGGTGCTTGGGGGGGGGCCGAGTTTGACTACAATCTCGAAGAGACCGAGGTCGCCTCGTCACTCGGATACAATCTGCTGCTGGCCTTCATCGGCGGGATCATCATGAATGTGATGCCGTGCGTCTTGCCGGTGATCGCGATCAAGGTGCTGTCGTTCGTGCAACAGGCAGGCGAGAGTCGCTCCCGGATCTTCGCCTTAAACGGTGTTTACTCACTCGGCGTGATTGCCGTGTTTATCGGTCTGGCAACGCTGGCCGCCTTCCTGAAAATCGGGATGGGTGAGCTGTTCCAGAGCGACCAGTTTAATGTCGTGATGGCGAGTGTCGTGTTCGTGATGGGGTTGAGTCTGCTCGGCGTGTTCGAGTTTCAGATGCCAGGTGTACTCGGTTCCGCTGGCGGGACTCATCGCGAAGGTCTTCTGGGGGCGTTCCTCACGGGGATGCTCGCCACCCTGCTGGCCACACCATGTATTGGCCCGTTCGTTGGTCCCGTGTTGGCTTGGACGATCAACCAAGAGACATCGGTGATCTACCTGATCTGGACCGTAATGGGAGTCGGAATGGCTTCACCCTATCTCTTGCTGGGTGCGTTCCCCAGTCTGATCGGCTGGGTGCCCCGGCCCGGAATCTGGATGCTGCAGTTCAAGCAGTTCTGTGGATTTGTCTTGATGGCCACCGTGCTCTTCGTGCTCACGAGCATCTCTCCGGATATGTTGCTTCCAACGCTGGTGATGATGCTGGGGATGGCCCTCGGCCTGTGGATGACCGGCTCCATGTATGACCACTCGACGCCAACCAACCAGAAGTGGAAGGTCCGGATCGCAGCTCTCATCGTGTCTGTGCCGTTGGTCGGATATGGAGCGGTACAACACTTCGGGCTGAACCAGATCGTCGTGGTCCTTCAGAAAGTATTTGGCTCAGAAGAGTTACCGTGGGTGAAAGCCAAGTTCTCTGAAGCCAGGATGATCGCGTTGAGAAAGGCGGGCACTCCGATGCTCGTCGACTTCACCGCCGACTGGTGTACCACCTGCAAGGGAAACGAACTGTGGGCCCTCAACACGAAGAAGACCGCAGCCTTCGTGAAAGAGCACAACGTTGTCTGCCTGAAGGCCGACTTCACGGACGATAGTCCCGAGATCAAGTCGCTCCTCGCCCGGTTTGGGGCCAGCGGTGTGCCGCTCACAGTGATCTTCCCGCCCGGTTATGACAACAAGGGGACGAAGCTCGACGGGGTCTTTAGCCAGTCCGCATTGCTGAATAAAATGGAGGCCGTGTTCCAACCCCAAGGCCGTGAGCAGAAAACGACCCAGGCGGAGCGGTCGGCAGCGGAATAGTCTCGGCGGAACGCGTGGGATCGGCTGGAAGCCTGTCAGATTCTGCCAAAAGACAGGCTGGAAGCCGATCCCACGCGTCTGGCAAGTCTGACCGACGCCTTATCCCACGGCGAATTCGGGTGACACGCTGCCTGCGGCGGCCATCGTTCGCAGTTGCGACTCGATCACTTCGTCACTCGGGTAGAGCCCGTCCGTTTGTTGTTTGCGGAACTGTTCGGCGATGTCGAGAATGTCCGAGTAAATCTCGTCGTGGGCGTCTCCGCCGATGCGGTCGGTGAACAGGAACCCTTCGACGTGGTCGTATTCGTGCTGAATCACCCGGGCGAGAAACCCCTTCAGCTTGCGTTTACTGCTCTGGCCGTTCAGGTCGAAGGCATCGATCGTGATGTCCGAGGGACGTTCGACATCGGTATAGATCTTCGGCAGGCTCAGACATCCCTCTTCGTGGACATCCGAGCCTCGCTTCGACGAGATCAGCGGGTTGATGAAGACCTGCTCCTGGTCCTTCTGAGCGGGGTCGCCCGACGGGTTGATGATGAAGAATCGGAACGGCAGACCGACCTGGTTCGCCGCCAGCCCGACTCCTTTGGACTCATACATCAATTCGAACATCCGGCGCACCGTCGCCCGCAGCGCATCGTCAATTCGCAGGACATCAACCGACTTGAACCGCAGCGCCGGGTGGGGGAACAACACAATCTGCATGTCGACAACGCCGTGGCAATGGGTGGAAGGGGATTCGGACCGGGCCGAAATCGAAGGGAGGAGTATAGGAGGCCGGGCGAAATCTCGAAATCCGAAGCGGGAAATTCCAAGACTCCGTGCCGAAGTCACCGGACTCTCCGAGTCCTGTAAATCAACGCTCGCGAAGCACGACGCACATTCGTCCCAGGAATGCTCCGTTCTTCCGCCCTGAAGGGGGCACCCACAAATCAGCCCTGGGCAACGCCCTGGGAACCGAGTCCGCATGATCGGCAAGCCCTGAAAGGGCGGCACAACAAGACAAAGCTCTGTTTCGCCCTTTCAGGGCTGGGACTGTTGGGAACTCATGAACCTGGGGCGGCGCTCCCGTGGGTCGCTCTGCCCCAGGCTGGTTTGTGGCTGCCCCCTTCGGGGCGGAAGGCCAAGCGATTCGTCAGACGAAAACTAACTCCGAAATGGATCAAAAACTTCGGCTCTACTTCCCGCCTTCCATCGGCATGCAAACCCACGGTGTCCGGATGCACCCCAGCTTCTGAAGTTCTGCGGCGGCTGCGCGCAGGCGGCCTTCCGTGGTGCGGTGGGTCATGATGACGAGTGGGACGAAGCGTGGTCCCGGGGTGGTCGGCTCTTCGGAATCGACCTCGCGCTGCATCACGCTGGCCAGGCTAATCTCGTTTCGCCCGAGCACATCGGTGATCTCGGCCATCACATGCGCCCGGTCTTCCACATGGAATCGCAGGTAGTATCGGCGGTTGATCTCGGCGACCGGTTGCAGCGGGAAGGGCGGGTGACTCCCCCACAGGTCCAAGCGTTCGAAGTTCATCCGCGCTCGCCCAGCGGCGATGTCGACGATATCGGAAACAACAGCCGAAGCCGTCGGCATCCCGCCCGCTCCCTGGCCCGAGTACCACGTCGTCCCGACGACATCCCCGGTCAGACCGATGATGTTGTAGGGCCCATCAGTCTTGGCGATCGGGTGGTCATTGCGGATCAAGGTCGGCTGGGTGTGCATCTCGAGTTGGCCGTTGACCAACCGGGCAGTGGCGAGCAGTTTGACCGCGTACCCGAGTTCGTGAGCGTTCCGCAAATCGGCCAGCTCGATGGTGTCGATCCCCTGGACCAGGAACTGGTCCGGCGTGACGCGCGTCCCAAAGGCCAGTAGCGTCAGCAGCCCCAGCTTCTGGGCAGCGTCAGTTCCCTGGACATCCATCGTAGGATCGGTCTCAGCGAACCCGAGTTTCTGAGCCAGGGCCACCGCATCATCGTAAGCCGCTCCCTTCTGGAACATCTCAGTGAGAATGAAGTTACTGGTGCCATTGAGGATCGCCTCGATGGCTGTGATCTGGTTGGCGGTCATCGCCTGGCCCAGGGTGTGGATGATCGGCACGCCACCGGCGACAGCGGCCTCGAAGGCGATGCACCGTCCCTTTTCGCGGGCCGCCCGGAAGAGTTCCGGACCGTGTTCGCAGAGCAGGGCCTTGTTCGCGGTCACCACGTCTTTTCCGGCATTCAAGGCCGCCAGCACCAATTCGCGAGCAGGCTTCAGCCCGCCGATCAGCTCCACGACCACATCGACATCTGGCGAAGTCGCGACTGCCAGCGCATCGGTGGTCAGGCTCGAACTCGGCAATTCGACCGCTCGCGGGCGGGCCAGATCGCGAACCGCCACCCGCGTCAGTTGCACCCCGCGTCCCGAGCGGTGGTCCAATCGGGCCGCATGGTGTGTGAGAATCCGGGCAACCTCGACTCCGACGTTTCCCAGCCCGATCAGTCCAACTCGCAATGCGTCCATGAAACCCTCAGTGCCGCGTCAATCCCGCTGTTTCCGCCGAATCCCACCGTCACGAATCCGACAATCTCCCCGTGTCACCGGAATCTAGTTCACAAACCGGTTATCCGGAAAGCTCCCCTTCGGTTCTCTCACTGGATCGATTTGGGAATGCTGATGCGATTTCGTGAATAATACGAAATTGCCAGCGGTCTCGGTCCCCCTATAATCGGCCCCATGAACCGAGCGGAGAAGATCATGATCTGCGGACCAAGCACCACCAGCGGACGCGGCGAACGCACACTGCGGATCGGCGCGGTCAGCTATCTGAACTCGAAGCCGCTCATCGAGGGGCTGGCCCGGGCACTTCCGCAGGCTGAATTGATCCTGGATGTCCCCAGCCGACTGGCCGACGAATTGCAGCGGGGCCATCTCGACGTGGCTCTCATCCCCTCGGTCGAGGCGTTCTCCGACCCGGACTACGTGATCGTGTCGGATGCCTGCGTCGCCACCCACGGCCCGGTGATGAGCGTCAAGCTCTACAGCCGCTGCCACCCCGGCGAGATCCGCACGCTGGCTCTGGATGAGGGATCGCGGACGAGTGCCTGCCTGACCAAGGTGATCTTGCACGAACAGTTCGGCGTCGAGCCGCTCGTGGAGCCGTTGCCGTTCGATCAAGGGACCGCTTCGACGAAGGCGGATGCGATCCTCTTGATCGGCGACCGCGCGATGCAAGCGCCCGACGAGCGGTTTCATACGGTCTGGGATCTCGGTGAAAAATGGCTGGAGTGGACCGGTTTGCCGTTCGTCTTCGCCATGTGGGTCGCCCGCCGGGATACCGATCTGAGGGGCTTGGGCGCGGCCCTTTCTGCTGCCCGCGACCTGGGCTTGGCGAATGTTCATGAGATCGTCCAGCGCGAGGCCGCCCCATTGGGACTGAGCGAAGCGGTGGCGCTCCGCTATCTGACGCATCACCTGCACTTTCACCTCGGCGGTGGCGAGCGGCAAGGTCTGGCTCAGTTCCGCCATTTGGCCGCCAAAATGGGGCTCGTCCGCCCGCAATCGCCGTTAATGTTCCTCACGGAGCCGACACCACTGCGAGGAGAATATACTCCCGTTCAGACACGGACCGAGGCTGTCACCCCTCGTCCATCACGCTTTGCGTGACTTGGCGGCTTCCTCGAATCGCGCTCGTATTCGAGCGGGAACTATCGTAGAACGGTCACTCCGTTCCTGATCGAGCACTGTGATGCCATCTTTCCCTGAAGCTGTCCACGAGCGGATCGCGAAGTTCGATCCGCGATCTGATAAGTATGCGGTCGATGTGGTGGCCACTCTTTTGGATGCAGCGGGTGCGGTGCGGGCCAGTGATGTCCACTTACTCCCCAACGCGGCGAAACAACTCGAGATCCTGTTTCGAGTCGATGGGATCTTGCATCCCGTCGCGCGCGTTGATGCCGCAGCCGCCAACATTGTGTCGCGGCTCAAGGTCTTGGCCGAGTTATTGACCTACAAGACTGACCTGCCGCAGGAAGGCCGCATCCGCCAGAGCCTGGCAGGGAACGAAATGCGGGTCAGCACGTTCCCGACAGTGCATGGGGAAAAGGCGGTCATCCGGCTCTTTGTGGGGTCGGGGAGTTACCTGCGGATTGGTGATCTGGCTTACCCTCCGATGGTGGCCGAGCGGTGTCTCCATTGGTTGCAAGAGACGCAAGGCGTACTCATTGTGAGCGGACCGGCGGGGGCGGGGAAGACGACGACGATGTACGCCGCTCTTCGCGAACTGCTGGCTGTGAGCAGCACTCCACGGAGCGTCTGCTCTCTTGAAGACCCGATCGAGGCCCTCGTCCCCGGGGTCGCCCAATCGGCGATTCAGCCCCAGGCCGGTTTCACATACGAGGTCGGTCTCAAGTCCCTGCTGCGCCAAGATCCCGAGGTGCTGATGGTCGGCGAGATTCGTGATCGCGGCACCGCCGAAGTGGTCTTCCAAGCCTCGCTCACGGGGCATCTGGTGCTCACAACGTTCCATGCCGGGCGGGCGGCGGAAGCTTGCGGGCGACTCCTCGATATGGGGATCGAGCCGTATGTCCTGAAGAGTGGGTTGCTCGGGATTCTCTGCCAGCGACTCGTTCGAAAGCTGTGCGGCGCGTGTTCGCGCGAGGCGA
>JAYSVZ010000704.1:0-10468 GCA_043718305.1 Planctomycetota bacterium
CCCCCCCGCAGTTGGTCCGACATCGTCAACGGGTACGCCTGGCGCGGTGCGGGACAAAGCTTCCGCCTCGAAGCCCAGCCCGGCAATCAGGTCAGCCGCTATATGGCAAGTTGGAGCGACCCATACTTCATGCGGTCGGACTTCAACGTCGGCGTGAGCGGGTTCTACTACAACCGGTTCTACGATGAGTGGGTCGAAGACCGGCTCGGTGGTCGGTTCAGCATTGGGAAGATCCTCAACGAATACTGGTCAGCCAATATCGCTCTGCGTCTGGAAGATGTGCATATTCGGGGCGTCGAAGCAACAGATCCGGATGATCTGAAGAACGTCAGGGGGGATAACTTCCTCTCCACCGTGGCGTTTACTCTCTCCAACGACACGCGAGACAACTCGTTCCTGCCCTCCGAGGGGCACCTCTTCGAAGGGACGTTTGAGCAGGCGTTTGGCGAGTTCAACTACCCGCGGATTGAACTCTCGGCGTCACAGTACTTCACGGTCTATGAGCGCGCCGATGGCTTCGGTAAGCACATTGTCCAGGTGCATGGATCATGGTCTTGGTCGGGCAAGGACACGCCGATCTTCGAACGGTACTACGCCGGGGGCTATTCGCTCTTCCGGGGCTTTGCCTTCCGTGGCGTGACTCCCCGCGAAGGCGGCGTCCGCGTGGGCGGCAACTGGATGGCCCTCGGGTCGGTCGAGTACATGGTGCCCTTAACCGCGAACGATCAGATTCGAGCTGTGGTGTTTACCGACTTCGGAACGGTCGAGAAGGAGTTCGGGTTCGACAACTTTCGGGCCTCCGCCGGTTTCGGATTCCGGATGATCATCCCGGCGATGGGCCCCGCTCCAATCGCCTTCGACTTCGCTTGGCCGCTGGTTGATCAAGAAGAAGATGACCGCCGGGTCTTTAGCTTCTACGTGGGCTTCACCCGATAATCTCAATGGCCCGCATCAAGCGCCGATCTTGACTCGCAATTGTTTCAGAAAGGCCATCTCCTGCGGCGAGACGAACAGCCCCGTGCGAACGTCTATCGACGCTGAGCCGCCTCGATAAACGCGGTCACCAACTCCGCATCCTTTCGCCCCTTAATGACCTCGCAGCCGCTGGCGGTATCGACGCCGAAGGGGTGCGTCACTTGGATGGCTAAGCTCACGTTGTCGGGTGTCAGGCCCCCCGCCAGGATGAGCGGTGGCCAATCGGCAGACCACTGGGCGAGCACCTTCCACGGAGCGGTCATCCCGGTCCCGCCATAGGTGGTCTCGTGGTAAGCGTCCACCAGACAAGCCCACGGCCGAACGCCTAGCTGTTCCAGCGCTGACAAGTCCGTTGCGATCGAACCGAGATCGGCTGCTCTCGGTCGGTAGACCCGAATCACGGGGACCATCCCCAGTGATTGCACAAATTCGGGCGACTCATCGCCATGCAATTGCACATGCGTCAGTCCAACCCGATCAACGGTCCGCAACACCTCGTCGCGAGTCGCATTCACAAAGACCCCCACCGCCGCCATTGAGGACGGCAGCATGCCTCGCATGTCAATCGCCGTCTCCACCAAGACGGAACGGACCGACGGGGGAAAAAAGTTCAGCCCGATCGCGTCGGGCGTCGCGCGTGCGAGCGACGCCTCTAAGAGTCGGGGATCATTCCACCCGCAGATCTTGACCCACATCGGGTGCCTCGCTGGGAGAAGGAGGGGCTGGCGAAGCTGGTCGTTTTGCCAGTCGTGATTGCTGCTGGTCGAGTCGCATGGCCATCACGCCACTGATGAGTACCGCCCCAACCTCGATCGCCGCCAGCAGCGCCCCGCGCTTTCGCAGGAACTGATTGGCAGGCGATTGCTGGTCACCAAACTCGGTCATCACGATGGCTAGCGTCGTCCCACAAAATAGGAATGACGTGACGACAACCGCCTTCCAATACGGGTTCATGTCATCCCGAACCGGGGGAGTGGTTGCAGAGTCTGGTTCGAAGTCACGATTCACAGAGAGTGCCCCCTTTCATCACCGATTGAACAGGAAGGCTGACGTGTTGATCAGCGCCTAGCCTAAGTCACGAACTGCTGTCTGTTAAGAATCCTTCAGCTGCCACTCGCTGAACTGGACGCGTTTCGATAGTAATACTTCACGAGCTTGAACCAGGAGAATGCGTGCATCAAGATCAACAGCGATAGCAGAGTCCCGAAAATCAATAGAAAACGGGGAGTAGGGTTACAAGCAGTCTGATCACCCAGTAACAAACCCCACATGGTTCCAATTCCTAAAGCAACGAAGGCGCTGTCCAGCACAACGATCCCCGTCAGTTGAATTGACAGTTCACCCACTTTCGCCGGGTCGATGTCAACTTCAGAAAGCCTATCACGTATGCGGAACGTCACAGATTGTGTGTAAGTCGTAATAGCCAGCAGAAGGGCAAGAAATGCGTAACCATTCGCCCCCTTAAGAACCTCCGATTCCAAGGACCGACTCACGTCGCAGCAGACACAGCATGCGAGGCAGACCCAAAGGATTCCCCAAAGAGCTGCCACTGCACAGACTAGGAGTTTCACCATCTCCCCCTTCAGTTTGCATCACCGGTTGAACAGGAACGCGGACGTGTTAATCAGCGCCCAGGCCAAGTCCTGGGCCGCTGTGAGCCGAGCTTCTTTCAACTGCTGCTCGCTGAGCTGCACCGCCCGTTGCAGGCGAGCGAACTTGGGGTCGATCGGGAGCGGCTGTTTTGCCTCGTCGAGTTTCCCCTTGAGTCCGGCCAGCATCGCGTCCATGGGACGCGGCATCTTGGCGGCGACTTGCGCGGCTTGCAGCTTCTTGAGCTCGGCATCTTCGCCGCGGAAGAAGTCGAGCAGCGTCTTCTTCTGGGCGTCGTTCCGCTGATCGGCGGGCACTTTGACGATCTCGGTGATGTTGGCCGGGATGCCGAGCAGATGCGGAGGAGGTACGTTCGTAGCCGACCACCGGAACTTGCCCAGGGTGTGAGTCTTGTCCTGGTACCGCTGGTCCATCGTGAACTGGATCACAACGGGGCCTTCGATGGCAATCGGCGTAACGCATTCGAACGTCGCGGTGTGGTTCTTGCCAAGTTCCGGGTGGATCGCCCAGCCGTTGCTGGCGTTTGGTGTCTGGCCGTCGATCGCTGTGGCGACATCGTAAGTGCCCTGGCTGAAGTCAGCCTTGGCCCCTTGCAAGGCGACCTTCTGCTTCATCTCGGGCTGGCCCTTGGGCCAGACTTCGATGGTCAATTCAGTGAGGACGAAGTTCCCCCCCGCCGAACGACCGGGGCCCATGCCTCCCAAGCGAGGGTCGGCGAGAGCCTCCAACCGGAAGCCGGTGATCCCCTTGAGTTCAGTTTCGGTGACCACATCGTAGGTCACGAAGGCGTCATTCGCTCCGCTGACGAAGATGGTGTTGTCAGCTTCCTTCTCAATCTTGGCGTCATTGCTGACCTTCATCGGGCCCGGTTCAAGCGGGTTCCAGAGCACGCCCGACTGCTGGAGTTCCCAGGCGGTGAGCCGGGCCGGGATCGCGGCTTCATGATCGGCGAGAGCCTTGTCAGCGGCAGCGAGCTTGGTCTGGAACTCGGCCTCGGCAGCTTCTTCCTTGTCCTTCACCGTGGCCCAGTAAGCGTCGTAGGCGGTCTGAGCGACGGTGATGAGTCCCTGCCGCGTCGCTTCCTTGGCGGTGGTCACCGGTTCGATCTCCTTGGAGTACGCAGCGAACTCGGCGATCAAGTTCGAGTTGCCCATCGGAAGGTCTGTGAGATGCGCCAAGGCGGCTTCGATTTCCTTCGGCGTCGCCGGGCGGTTCAAGATCCGCATGAACATTTCATCGGTCAGCTTGGCATCGTCCGGTTGCGAGGCCACGATCTGGGCGATCCCGTTCCCGGCTTGGGAAAGGGCTTCACCCACGGTCGGCCCGCTCATCAGTGCCATCACGGCACCGAGTTGCACCGCCGAGGAGCGTTCGCATTCGCAGGCACTCTCGCGGACCGGCCGTCCTGTGGTGGCCAGGAACCCGTCCGCGAGGTCGGTGCCGCTGTCGGGAATAGCCGCAGCGCGTACCCCTTCGGCGAGGCCGGGGATGCGGGTCTTCGAGCCGGTCACGGCATAGAGACTGTCAAACAGCACTTCCGCCGGGAGCCGCCGCGCGAGGGCGTGCGAGTAGTTCTGCGTGTCGTCGACGTTCCACGGGTTCGTGGCCACCGACCGCTGGTACGTCTGGCTCTTGCAGATGAGCTTCGTCAACTGCTGCACATCGAAGCCCGACTCGATGAACTTCTTGGTCAGCCAATCGAGCAGCTCCGGATTCGTCGGCGGATTCCCCGCGCGGATGTCATCCAGCGGCTCAATGATCCCCGCCCCGAGCAGGTAGCCCCACACGCGGTTCACGTAGCTCTTGGCGAAATACTGGTTGTCCGGCGAGGTGATCCACTTGGCCAACTGCTCACGGCGGCTGGCGTTCGGATCGGCAGTGTATTGCGCCGGGTAGGGGAAGGTCGGCGGGGCCACGGCACTCGTCCGCAAGTGGGTCGTCTCGCCATCGGGCTTCTCGAACACATCTTCCCACAGCGGCTTGGCCCCTTCGACAGCGGTCCCGCCGATGTCGCCTGCCGCGTTCTTGGGATCGCGCTGCAAACCCACTCGCGAGAAGTAAGCGGTCGTCTGGTAATACTGATCTTGGGTCCAGCGCTCGAACGGATGGTCGTGGCACTTGTTGCAGTTGAACCGCACAGCCAGGAACAGGTGCGTCGTGTTCTCCATCATCAGGTCCGGGTCGCGGAGAATCTTGTAGTAGCTGGCGGGCGGGTTCTCTTTGGTCGACCCGTTGGCGGTGATGACCTTGTAACAGAGCTGGTCATACGGCGTGTTGGCCGCGATCTCTTTGCGAACCCATTCGCGGTAGATTTTGGCTCCCTCGCCGCCGAGGAACTTGCTGTTGATCTGGAGCAGGTCGGCCCACTTGTTGGCGTGGAACTCAATGTATGCTTCGCTGCCGACGAGTTTGTCGACGAGTTCATCGCGTTTGACCTGCATGTCGCGCGCATCGGCGACAAAGGCCCGGACCTCATCGGCGGAGGGCGGAAGACCGGTCAGGTCGAGCGTCACCCGGCGGATGAACTCGTAGTCATCGCACAGCCCCGACGGCAGGATTTTCATCCGCTCCAGCTTACGGGCGACGAGCGAATCGATCTCGCTCCAAGCCGGTGGCTCCTGCCAGGCGAACCCCGCGCGGTCACCCATCGCGGTCACGGTCGTGGCGGCATAGGCTCCTTCGTAACGGGCCAGGATCGGGGCCTCACCCCGACGCAAGGTCGTGGCCACTCCATGGGCGTTTGAGACGACCACTTCCATGTTCCCGGTTTCCAGGAACGACTCAGCGGTCACATCCTTCGTCGCCCCATCGGTATAGGTCGCGACGACTCGCATCTGTTGCTTGGCCCCGATCTGCTGAATGATCGGGTTGATGGGCTGGACTTCGATCTTGGCCACGCGCGGCGAATCGAGATCGAGCTTGGCTCCCTCGGCAATCCACTGCCGCAAGATGCGGTACTGGACGCTGTCCTGCTTCGTGACTTGCCCGCCGACATGCGGCACAGCTCCGGTCGCCTTGAGCAGCATCAAGCTGTCGTCCGGCGAGGCGAGGTTCACGCGCCGCGACCCGTGGTCATCGGTGAGTGCCCGCAGGTCATAGATCGGGTCGTACCCGCGCAGCGAGAGTTTGAAGCCGTTCTTGCCGTCCTTCGACCCGTGGCAAGTCCCGGCGTTACAGCCGACCTTGGACAGGATCGGGGCCACATCGCGGATGTAGCTGATGGGGCTGCCTGCGGCGATGCCTGAGACCGTGACGGGCACGGTGGCCTTGTGACCGGCGACTTCGATAGCGAGCGAACCCTGCCCATCGGCAGTGGAGCGAACACGGCCTTGCGGGCTGACGGTGGCGACACCGCCATCCATTTGAAACTTGGCCAGCCGAGTCAGGTCGATCTTGTCCCCGGTCTTCAGAACCCCGTTGATCAGGATCTGTGAATAGGCAATCGACCCATTGAGTTGAATCTGAGTGGGGATCACTTCAATCGAGGCGACCGACATCCCCTCGGGAAGCGCTTCGCCTAGCGCCGCGTCGGCACTGACATAATCGACGCCCCGCTCAGCTGCGGCAGCGACTGCCGCTGCAGCGACGGCAATCACCGGGAATTCGCTGGCGACGGTTCCGTCCGCCGAGTTGAAGAGCCGGATCATCCCGTCCTCCCCACCCACGGCGATCTTCGTTCCATCGGGCGAGAAGGCCAGCGAGTAGAGGCTCGTATTCACTTCGGCCTGGGCGAGGACCGCCACGTTCGAGGTGATGTATTCCTTGAGCCGCTTCTGTTCGTCGCCGTTTTGTGAGCCAGCGACCTTGCCGACGATCGCCTTGATGTCGTCGGGCATCGCGCTCTCGAACTCGGCGGAGTAGATGAAGAGTTGCCCCTTGCGGTCGAGGCTCGACACCGCAGCGATTCGCTTGCCGTCCGGAGCGTAGTCGGCGTCGAACACGCGGCCCCGCATGGCTGGGAACTGCCGCATCAGATTGGCATCGTCGCCGATGACGCGCGAAGTGACCCGCTGCATGCGGTAAATCCGGGGCACACCGTCCGACCCGCCGATGAGGATCTCATCCTTCGTCGGGTGGCGAGTCAGTGCCTGCACCCCGCCCTTCAGCGCTCCCGGAGTGATCGAAGAGATATTGTCCATGAACCGCTGCGTCTTCACGTCGTACAGCTTCGAACTCATGTCGCGACCGATCGAGGCCAAGTAGGCTCCATCGACCGAGAAGGCTGTGCCGACGGCCCAATCATCGTGGGCCATGTTGAAGAAGACTTGCGCCCCGGTCGTCGAATCGAACCCGCGCACGACCTTGTCCGAGCAACCGACCGCAAGCAGCGTCCCATCGGGTGACCAACTCGCTCCGTAAATCGTGTCGTACGTGACCGGGACCGAGAGCGAGAGCTTCGGCTTGAGTTCTTCGCCTTCGTAGAGATCCCAAACTTGGAGTTCCCCCATCCGACTCGGCAGACCGCCCGCGATAGCGAGACGCTTGCCATCCGGCGAGAACTTGGCCGACTCGATGCGGTCACTCAGGCCGACCAGCCGAGCGGCCAGGCCCGTCCCATCGGCCTTATGCAGCAGCACTTCATGGAAGCCCGACACGGCGATCAACTGGCCATTCGGCGAGTAGTCCAGCGACGTAATCACCGGCAGCCGCGAATAGGTCGGCGGGTGTTCCTGGTCGATCTTCGAGACGGCGTTGGCGGGGGTGTCATCCACCGCCCCCTGCTCGACCCACTTGCGAATCAGGTCGATCTCGACCTGCGCGAGCGGGGCCTTGTCCTTGGGCATCTCCGCCTTACCGTCTTTGAGCATGATCTCCGCGATGAGGTGGCTGGCGTCCGGCTGTCCCGGGACGATCGCTTTCTCGCCCCCTTCGCCGCCGCTGAGCAGCCGATCGAATGAGGTCATCACGAACCCGCCGCCCGCCTTGGCCGGCTGGTGACAGCCTTGGCACTGGGCCTGGAAAATCGGGCGAATCTGCTTGTAGAAGCTGACCTTGTCAGCCGCGACATCCTGTGCGGATGCGAGAGAAGCGAGACCGAGACACGACCACAGCAGAGCCACAAAACTCGCGCGGATCATGAGAACACCTTCGAGAAAACGACAGGCAGGCTCGGCGACTCCGAAGGAAATCGCCGACGGCACAAGGCAGGAGAACGCCCCCCGGTCAGTCCCGGTAGGCATTCGGGACTAACAACTTACCACTGTTCGCATCCACGGGCAAGCACCGATCGGCAGAAGTCGATTTGTGGAGTGCGGGATCCACTTTGAAGAAGACCCCCGCTTTCACTGCCGCCTGACGGCTCGATGCGCTCGCCGGGCGATTTCGGAGAAATCGCCGACACTGGCTCCCCTCTCCCGGGAGAGGGGAGCTGGATCATTGTTGGCGATTTGTCCGCGCTACTCGAACAACACCTTCAGATCTTCCCAGCTCAGTTTGCGGAGCAAGCTGCCGTCGATCGAGAGGATCGCTTCGGAGAGGTTTTGCTTTTGCTTCTGAAGCTGGAGAACCTTTTCCTCAACGGTGTCCTTGGTGATCAGGCGGCAAGCATGGACCTTGTTGGTCTGGCCGATGCGGTGCGTGCGGTCGATCGCCTGGTTCTCGACGGCGGGGTTCCACCACGGGTCGAGCAGGAAGACGTAGTCGGCAGCGGTCAGGTTAAGACCCGATCCGCCGGCTTTCAAGCTGATGAGGAAGACTGGTTCTTTCCCGGCCCCTTGGAATTTGTTGACGAGGGATTCGCGTTCCTTGAGCGAGGTCTGCCCATCCAGGTAGAGGAACGGGATCTTGGCCTTCTTCAGGTGCAGCTTGACGATCGCCAGGAACGATGTGAACTGCGAGAAGACGAGAGTCTTGTGCCCTTCGTCCGTCAGTTCTTGGAGTCGCTCCATCAGTTCTTCGAGCTTGGGGCCGAGTTCCTTCTGGGACTTCACATCGAGCAAACCGGGGTGGCAGGCGGCTTGGCGTAACCGCAGGAGGGCTTCGAGGACGATGATCTGCGATTTGGCGAGGCCCTGCTCCTTGACCTTGGCGCTGAGGGCTGCGCGATAGTGGTCGCGGAGTTCGTTGTAGAGCTTGCGGTGCTTGGTCGACATCTCGCAGTAGATGATCTGTTCCGACTTCTCGGGAAGCTCGGGGAGCACCTGCTTCTTGGTCCGCCGCATGACAAACGGGGCGATCGCCTTCGAGAGCCATTGCACCGATTCGGGGTCGTTGACCGCCCCGCGAGCGACGCGTTGGAAGGCGGTCGAGTTGCCCAGCAGACCCGGGTTGATGAACTCGAACAGCGACCAGAGTTCGCCCAGATGGTTCTCGATCGGCGTCCCCGACATCGCCAGCCGGTGGCGGCCCTTGAGGAGCCGCGCCGCCTTCGCCGCCTGGGCATTGGCGTTCTTGATCGCCTGGGCCTCATCCAGAATCAGATAGTCGAACTCGATCTCCCGCAAGTTCTCGATCTCCAGCCGCATCGTGCCGTATGTCGTCACGACTAGATCGATCTCCGCCAAGTCTTCTAGCCCCGTGCGCTCTTTGCCGGTGAAGTTCAGTACGCGCAAGTTCGGCGCAAACTTTTGGGCTTCCGCGACCCAGTTGAAGACCAGACTCTTCGGCACCACGACGAGTGAGGGACGGTGGTCGGCTGCGGCCTCGCCCTTGTTCCGAATGCGGAGCGTCTCGAGCCAAGAGAGTACCTGGACCGTTTTTCCGAGTCCCATGTCGTCGGCCAGACAGCCGCCGAGGTTCAGGTCGTACAGGCATGAAAGCCACCCCTGCCCCAGCTTCTGGTAGTCGCGAAGCTTGGTCCCGAACCCCTTCGGTTCGGAGATCGCCTTGACCTTGTGCGTCTTCTGCAGCCGCTCGCGGACCTCGCGAAAGCCGAGGTCAACGGTCGCCTTCTGATCGCTCGATAACAAGGCGTCGAGCAGCAGAGCTTGTGACGACCGGAACCGAATCTTCCCGTCTTCCAGCCCACCGAGGTCGGCCAATCGCCCAAACTGCTTGAGCCAGTCTTCCGGCATCAGCCCGACGCTGCCATCGTCCAAGCGGATCGTTCGTTCGCCCTGCCGAATCGCGCTGAGCAGCTTGGGGAGTGTCGTCGAGCCGCCATCGAACTCGATCTTACCATCGAGATCAAACCAGTCGATATGCTTGGAGGGGCTGGAGGTGACGTTGAGTTTAAGGCTGCCACCGACGCGGAGTTTCTGCTGGTTGGCCTCAATGATCCAGCCGGCTTCGGCGAGCGTTCTGGTGAGGGTGGGGAACTCCGCAATCAGGATGCGAAGCGGGCTGTAGCCATCCCAGTAGCCGTTGAGGTGGACCTTCTGGGTTTGCAATTGAGCGATGAAGCGGCGTTCGGCGAGTTCGTTCCGCTTGTAGAGGATGCCCTGGGCTTCATCGACGATGATGTCTTGGATGGTGCTCTTCGAGACCCGCGTGGTGCCGTATTCATACTGCAAGGAAGCGGCAATGCCTCCCTTGACCTTGGCATCGAAATCGACGAGCAACACGGGGACAGGGTCGGCGACGATCACCGAACAGAACTCGGGCGGGAACCGCGTCGCTGGTTGTGGCGAGATGAGGGCGAGCGTCGACAGGAACTTGCCGCGCTGGTCATCAGTGATATGCCACGGACCGGGGGCGGTTTTGGCAATCCAATGTTCCGCCAGCGGGTCCGCCAGGAGTGCCAGCCGGTCCGGAAAGAGGACCATCCGATCGGTCGACATGACGACTTCGTCGACAGGCTCGATGGGGCTGGCCTGCCCATTCACGAGGCCCCCGCGGACGAACCAGCCCCCTTTTTCCACAGCGGGTTCGGCGGTCAGCACGAAGTCATACAGCGAAGAATCCCACGCCAGCGGCTGGACCGCATCCCACGGTTGATCGCCTC
>JAYSVZ010000705.1:0-3392 GCA_043718305.1 Planctomycetota bacterium
GGATCCGATCGAGCATCTGTTCGTGTCGAGCACGCATGCTTACCTGCTGTTCTTCACCAACCGCGGGCGGGTCTACTGGCAAAAGGTCTACGACCTGCCACTGCAAGGCCGGACCGCCAAGGGCCGGGCGCTCGTCAACCTGCTTTCGCTCGAAGAGGGTGAAACGGTTCAGGACTGTATCGATGTTCGCGAATTCGTCGATAACCAGTTCCTGTTGATGGCGACCCACGCGGGGATCGTCAAGAAGACGGCCCTGTCCGCCTATAGCCGCCCCAAGAAGGGCGGGATCATCGCCATCAAGCTCGACGATGATGATGCGCTGATTGATGTCGTGAAGGTCGGCCCGGGCCAGGATGTTGTGCTGAGTACCTCGAACGGGATGTCGATCCGCTTCTGCGAATCGGATGCCCGCGCGATGGGCCGCGACACGATGGGGGTCAAGGGGATCAAGCTCGGCAAGGGCGATCTGATCGTCGGAATGGTCGTGGCCGAAGAGAACGCCACACTGCTGACGATCTGCGAAAATGGCTACGGGAAGCGGACGCCGTTTGGCGTCATCGAGCCGGATGAAGCGGTCATCGAAGGCGCCGAACCGATCGAAGGCACAGAGCCTGTCGAAGTCGCTGAAGCCGAGCCGACCGGTGAGGAAGAAGACCCCACCAGTCCCAGCGGCATGCGTTACCGCCGCCAGCGCCGCGGCGGCAAGGGCCTTCGCGACATCAAGACGACCGATCGCAACGGCAAGGTCATGGGAATCCTCGCTGTCCACGATGGCGATGATGTGCTGATGATCTCGCAAAGCGGGATGATGCAACGCATCCGGGCTGTCGACATCAGCTTAATTGGACGCAACACCCAAGGGGTCCGCATCATGCGCCTTGATGGCGAGAAGCTGGCCAGTATCGCTCGCATTCCGGCGGAGGTCGCAGAAGCGATGGGCGACGACGAGCCGCCGGTCGGGCCGACCACTGAACCGGCTTCGCCCGAGTGACCACCCGAGTGGGCCAGGAGGGGCCACCCTGCCGGAACAGATTCAGAAAGTCAATTCGGGAGCTGTCTCGCCACGCTCCCTCACCCTCAGCCCCTCTCCGGGAGGGAGAGGGGAGCCAGAAAACTTAGAGGGAACATTTTGCCCGCCGCTGTCCCCACTGTCTGGCTTCGTCCGCGCCGGGCCTTGCCGTTCTTTAGCCGCCACCCTTGGGTCTTTGCCGGGGCGATTGGTCGCATCGAAGGTGATCTCGTCCCAGGGCAGATGGTTCGTCTGGCGACCGCCGAGAATCAGTTCGTGGCTTGGGGGCTGTGGAACCCCGTGAGTGCCATCCGGGTCCGGCTTTACTCATGGCGAGAGACTGAGCCATTCGATGAGGCTTTCTGGGATCTCCGCGTCCGGGAAGCCGTAGCGATCCGTCAGCGACTGTTCGGTGAAGGCCCGGAATGGCGGGCCTGCCGGATGGTGGCCAGCGAGGGGGATGGGCTGTCGGGTCTGACGGTGGATCGGTATGGCGACCAACTCCTTGTCCAGTGGACCAGCTTAGCCTTGTCGCAACGCGAAGCGGTGATCGTCGCCGCCTTGCAGCGGGAGTTGAGTCCCCAAGGGATTTGGCGGCGGACCGACACCAGTGTCGTGACCAAAGAGGGGCTGCCGCAGAATGATGGATTAGTCACCGGCTCGCCCCCGCCGTCTGATTTGACAGTCGTCGAGCACGGAGTGAAGTATCAGGTCGACATCGTCGAAGGTCAGAAAACCGGCTTCTACTTTGACCAGCGCGACAATCGCCTGGCGGTCGCCAAGTTCTGTGCCGGTCAGCGCGTGCTCGACCTCTGCTGCTATACCGGCGGATTTGCTTTGACCGCAGCTTCCCTCGGACAAGCAGCTTCGGTCCTGGGCGTGGATGGTTCCGCTCCCGCCGTGGAACGGGCGACGGGGAATGCCGAGCGAAATGGACTGGCCGACCGCGTCACCTTCCAGAAGGCGGATGCCTACCGGTTTCTGGAACAGGCCATCGAACGCGGCGACCGGTACGATGTCATCGTCCTCGACCCACCGAAAATGGCCAAGGCTCGCGAGCAGATCGACTCGGCCCTGCGAGGCTATCATGGCCTCAACTCACTCGCCCTTCGCGTCCTCGCCGAAGGAGGGCTCCTGGCGACCTGCAGTTGCTCGGGACTCGTCGACCGCAGCCAGTTCGAATCAGTCCTGGCCGACGCAGCCTTGTCAGCCGATCGAAGGCTGCGGATCATCGACTCGCGAGGAGCTGCGCCCGACCATCCGGTGTCCGTCTTTTGTCCCGAGTCAGCCTACTTGAAGTGTGTGTTGGCGCTGGCTTAGGCGTGCGGCCAGAAATACGATCCCCGTAGGACGGGCATTCCTGCCCGTCCCGGAGCGAAGGGCAACCTCACGATCCACTCCGCCCGGTCATTCGTGAGTTTCGCGTTCGCTCGGGACGGCCTGGAAAGGCCGTCCTACGGGTAGGCGTCTTCTGGCCGCTCGCCTTATAGGCCAAGTCAACGCTCCAATGTTCGCATTGCCCATCGGAACCATTGCATGACGCGCATCTTTGCCACCTTGGCGATCCTCGGGAACCTGGGTCTAGCCCTGGTCTTTGGCCTCGGATGGGTGATTGCCGATAGTCCGCTGTCGGTCGAAGTCCGGGACCAGATGGCCACGCACTTTCGCGTGGCACTGCTTGGGCTGCCGGTGGCGATGCTGGTCCATGCGATCGGGCTGACCTACTTCATGGGAACGGGGCGCTGGGTCGAGGAGACGTGTGCCGCTTACAAACTGGGTCCAGAGTTTCGGGCCCGCAATATTCAGTTGAAGTACCGGATCGTTCCGGGAATGATGCTCTGCATCGGGCTGATGCTGGCCACGGGGGCCTTGGGGGCGATGTCCGACCCGGCTTCCAGTTCCTATACGGAGTCTGGAAAAGCCATTCATTTCGGGCTGGCGATCGCCACGGTGCTAGCGAATCTGCTCGTGAGCTGGGTAGAGTGGCGGTCGATCGATCAGAATGGGTTGTTGGTGAATGCGGTCATGGATGAGGTCCGCCGCATGCGTCGCGAGCGCGGATTGGATGTGTAGCGCGAGGGATTCGAGGTAAGACGGCCTTTCCAGGCCGTCTCAAGACGAGCGATCGCCGAAGAATGGCCTGTTCCGAGGCCGCCGAAAGGCTGAACCCCAAACGCATTTCGGCAGATTTGTCGTTGCAATCGGCAGTCTCCGATCTCTCGCTGGACCACGTCGGTTCTTGTGCAGTGGCCGCTCTCTCTCGGTCGATTTTTTCCCAGGTTGGACGTACCCCTCTTGTGAGGACTCTCGTTTCGACATAAGTTGAGGGGAGCCGAGAGGATCGGCCTTTGTCTGAAAGGCTGGGCTTCCTTCTTGACCGGTT
>JAYSVZ010000706.1:0-10387 GCA_043718305.1 Planctomycetota bacterium
CGCTGTCGGCGGGCGGGGTCTTTTTGCAGGGCCTTGCTGATCACCGGGCGCAGCCGATCCGGCAGCAGGGTCAGATTCGGCGGCTGAGTAAGATGCTTCATCAGGATCTCACCCGCCGACTCACCGTCAAACGGGATCTGCCCAGTGGCCATCTCGAAGGCGATGATCCCCAGGGCGTAGATGTCGACCTCTTTACCGTAGCGGCCGCGCGAGATTTCGGGGGCCATGTAGTAGACGGTGCCGACGCTTTCGGTGTGGGCACTGCGGCGGCTGGCGGTGATGAACTTGGAGAGGCCGATGTCGCCAACCTTGATCGTGCCTTCCGCGCCAAAGATGTTGCTCGGCTTCAGATCGCGATGCACGATCCCGCGCTCGTGCAGGTGGCTGACCCCGGCACACAGCCCGCGCATCCAGCGGAGGACTTCCTCCATCGGCAGCGGACCCGTGTGCCGACGCAGAGCCTCATCGAGTGTCTCGCCGGGCACGAACTCCATCACGATCCAGTGGTCGCCGTCGCCGTCCTGCTTCACGTCAAAGATCGTGACCAGATTCGGGTGGCTCAAGTTCAAACACTGCTGCACCCCGCGTAGCTCAACCTCGACGTTCTCGCGAAGGAGCTTCAGCGCCACATCCCGCCCGCCATCGGTGACGGCGAAATAGACCTCCCCAAAGCCCCCGCGATGCAGCGGACGCTTGATGGTGTACCCGTCGAGCGGACGGGATTCGGCGGTGTGCGTGAATTTGGACATGAGCGGTCAGCTTTCAGCGGTCAGCTTTCAGCGGTCAGCTTTCAGCCAGAGGGGAAGCGATGAGTCATCGGTTTTCAGTGGGCGGGGCGGAGTTCTTGAGAAGCGAACAAAAGACGGCGAGGGCCACCATCCCGCTGCCCGTCAGCCAGCACCCGAAGCGATACTCGTCGCTCATCGGGTTGATGAGATTCACGCTGGTCACATTCGTCTTGCTCAGAAGTTCCACGACGTTCCGCTGATGCATGTAGTCTGCTTGCGCGGGCACCATGACCAACAAGGCACCCATGATAATCAGTGTGATCGCGACCGGGGTTTTCATGGGCTATCCATAGTGATGGTTAGAGGGGTTTATCCCGGAGGGATGAAAGACATTAGCCGGTGGTTGAGCGCAGCGACACCACCGGTCTCGATGCCTCACAGAATGCCCTGCATCCCGGAGGGATGCCAGAACGCGACACGCAATGCGGCACCCCTCTGCCATCCCTCCGGGATGGGGTACTCCATGTGGCCTCGACCGGTGGTGTCGCTACGCTCAACCACCGGCTAATGGCTGTGACCCCTCCGGGGTCGGATGTCACTGCCCCAGCGTGGCAATGCGGTCGGGTCGCCGGATCAGGTAGTAGATGATCCCGCCCAGGGGGGCTGTGAGAATGATCACCAGAATCCAAACGACCTTCGTGTTCCCCTCGGGTGATTCGTTCTTGGCACAGTCCACAATCACGTAGATGTAGAAGACTAGACAGAGGATCGAGAAGAGCGTGCCGAGCAGAAACAGACCCAAACCGAAGATCAGCGTCATCGAAGCCCTTTCCTGAATCACCCCATCGTGGCTCAAAACCGGTCGCTTGGGAAGCGCCGGTGAAAGGAACAACGGAATTGATCGCCGCTTGGATCATCAGGAAATCTTCTCCGCATCCGCAGGACAGTCGGGCAATTCCTCTTTGGCGTGCGGCCAGAAACACGATCCCGGTAGGACGGGCATTCCTGCCCGTCCCAGAGCGAAGGCCAACCTCCCGATCCACTCCGTTCGGCCATTCGTCAGTGACGCGTTCGCTCGGGACGGCCTGGAAAGGCCGTCCTACTGGGAGGCGTCTTCTGGCCGCTCGCCTTTCCGCACCGCGTGCCAAGTGGTCTGGCCGCATTCCGGACATGGAATGCGCGTCTTCGGGTTCCCGGTCGCCTTCCACCGAATGCCACCCAAGTCCCAAATCGACCGGGCATGGCCACACGGGCAGTGCGCCTTCCACGCCTGGGAATCAGCCACCATCGACTCCGCCCAAGTGCGAGGGAGGATCGCGAGGAAGAATCGCTGGAGGAAGGTCGGTGGCATGATGTGCCTCTTGGTGAACGATTCTTCGAGCGGGCTGAACGGACCTAGCGCCTCCGCCACGCTCAGACTCGGGGTTGGAGTCCAGGCTTTAGCCTGTCCGGAACAGCCTGAAGGCTGGACTCCAACGCCCATGAGAACCCGCAGCTAGCGCCTTGCGGCTCACATCCTAACGGGCGAGTTCAATGCGCATGATCCCCCGCTGGCGGATGCTCACCGGTATGCTCGTGTTCGGCGTGTGTGTGATCTCCATGATCGACGGGATGAGCCGGAACCGGCTGGCTCAACCCAGGGCTTTGCGTGATGTTGCTTCCAAACTCGATCATCAGAATCGCAGCCTGCGGGATGTGGAACTCTCGCCCGTGGTAGTTGATGACGACCCAATCGGCCCCCACCTCCATCAATTGACCGGCTTGGGTGGTCTCCGCTCCGTTCATACTTCCCGCCATGACCGAAGAGGGAATGTCCCCCGCCATCCCCAAGGTATCGCGACGGAAGCGAACGATACAGTTCTTCCCGATCTGGTTCTTCATCGGAGGCTGCTCGCGGGATGTTTCGGCACAGCCCGCCAGGAGCAACACAACAAGAATTGAGAGTCGGGTTTGCATGGAGAGTCCTTAAGTGGCTGCGTTGCTGGCCCCGGGGGAAGCCTGTTGCTGGGCTTGGGCTTCCTCGGCTGCCAGTGTCGATGACATCAGTGTCGAGCCAGAGACCGATACGATGCAAGGGACACCATACCCAAACCCCTTCAGGAGGTTCTCCCACAGCACCTCCCCACTGAAGGGGTCGAGAGCCCAAGTGTACCCCTGAACCGAGACGATCAACTGATCTCTATCCAGGAGCAACGCCACGAACCCCGAGCCGTGCGGAGCCTTCCAGTCCCACACCATCTCACCGGTGGAGCGGTCGAGAGCGGCGATGCGGGAGTTGAAACCGACGTAGAGGAGATCATTCATGAGAAGAAAGTTGAGAGACGAGTGACGAGAGCCAGAGAAAACGGGAGACGGATGTCTCTCGTTGGCCAGATCTCTTTTTCTGTCTGATCGCTGAATGCTGACGGCGAATCGCTCTTGTATCAAACGCCAACCAGGGCCAGTCTTGCGACCGGCCCTTTTGGCATTCGAGTGGGCTTACTTGCTGGCCTCTGGCTCAGTTGTCGCACTCACCAGTTCCACCTCCGGTGGGGCGGGCGGAGCGAGCGGGCTGGGACTCAGGTGGGCCTCGACTTGGGCCACGATGTCGACCGGGTTGATGGCGGGCTTCGTGATCGGGATCAGATCAGAAAAATTCCCCTCGGCGTCGAGGATCGCGTCCTCGACATCGAGCTTCTTGTCGATGGTTCCGATCATCGCCTTGACCTGGGCCAGCTTCGAGTCATCGATCGACAAGCTGGAGATCGACTTGCGGGATTCGACGGTTCGCAGGCGAGCCTGCAACCGGTCGAGTTCCAGTTCGAGGGTCTTCTTCTGCGACAGCATCTTCTCCAGCGTGTCCTGGTGAACGGTGAGGGCCCGCGTCTTCATGACGAGCATTTCACGTTCTTTCTTGAGCGATTCTTCGGCGATCTTGAAGCGGTTGAACCGCTCGGTGAGATCCTTCTCCAGTTCGGGCCGATCGTAATTGCTTCCGGCGTAGACGAAGTGCGTCCGGTCCGACTTGAGATCATTGGTCAGCGTCACCAATGACTGATGTTGCTCAGCGAGGGCCGTACCCTTGGCTTCGAGGGCTGCCTTGAGGTGTTCGACCTCGACTTGCTCCTCAGCCACGACATGTAGCGACTTGCGGATTTCCGGGAGGAGCAGTTGCACCTCATTGCGGGCCCGGTCGAGTTCAAACCCGATCGGAACCTCAGCCTGCACCGCACTTTGCACATTGCTCACACCGGTTCGGATGTAGCTGTAAGCCTGCGTCCCCAGCACCAACCCGGCAGCCCCCAACACGGCGAGACCGGTCACAACTGCTTTTTTCACGACCATGACGATTTCCCCTTTGCGTGGGCCATTGATGCGAATTGCATCGTTCGACATGAAGTAATTCGCTGGACACGACCGAATCTTGGCGGGAATCTGGAAAGTTTTTAGGGATTCAGAAACCCGGCGCGTGAGCGAGGGCGATCGTCTCTGAAACGTGACCGGCGAGCCACACCTTCCGGAAGTGACGTAGTCGCAGACCCACCATTCCCAAGTACAGCGTCGAATGTGGTGGGCCTGCGCCGGACTGCGCCTCAAAGACGGCTGGTCCCATCTATGAAGACTCAGGGATTCACGGGCGGGACACCCATACCACGAGGGCCACTCTGGACGCCGGTCACACCCAGCGGCGAGAATCCAATCGCACGAGTCCGCCCCACCGATCCCCGCCTCCAGGTGCCGCATGCCCAAAGCGCTGACGTTTCCCGCCAATCGGCTCACCTGTGTCGATGCCTATCGCGGGATGGTGATGCTGTTGATGCTTGGCGAGGTACTCCACTTGGGGAGCGTCTCAACGTCGCTGCCGGAGAGTGGGTTCTGGAGTTTTCTGGCATGGCAGCAATCCCACGTCGCATGGGTCGGCTGTACGCTCCATGATCTGATCCAGCCATCATTCACGCTGCTGGTGGGGCTGGTCTTGCCCTTGTCACTCGAAAATCGCATGGACCGGGGCGATTCGATGACCAAGATGACGCTGCACGCCCTCTTGCGATCGGTCGTCTTGATTTTGCTGGGGATCTTCTTGCGTTCCTTGGGCCGGGACCAAACGAACTTCACGTTCGATGACACACTGACACAAATCGGGATGGGGTATTTCTTTCTATTCCTCCTCGGGGGAACGAGTTGGAAGGTGCAACTCTCAGCGCTGGTCCTGATCATCGTCGGCTATTGGGGATGGTTCGCGAGCGCTGCTCTTCCCGGTCCAGACTTCGCGTGGGAAGCCGTCGGCGTGACGCCGGAATGGCGACAAGCCCATGAGCTGACCGGATTCTCGGCCCACTGGAACAAGAACTCGAACCCCGCTGCGGCGTTTGATGGTTGGTGGATGAATCTGTTCCCTCGCAAGGATCCATTCACGCACAGCGACGGCGGCTATTGCACGCTCAGCTTCATCCCCACGCTCGGCACGATGCTGATTGGGCTGCTGGCGGGAGGTTGGCTGATGTCGAGTCGCAAACCGGCTCGCAAGTTGGCGGGACTGTTGGCCGCCAGTGGGGGCTGTTTTCTCATCGCAATCCTCGCGCACTACTACGATGTCTGTCCCATCGTGAAGCGGATCTGGACGCCGAGCTGGGTCTTCTTCAGTGCCGGATGGTGCTTGGCGATCTTGTCAGCGTACTACGGGGTGATTGAAATGGCCGAGTGGAAGCGGTGGTCCTTTCCGCTGATCGTGGTCGGAAGTAACTCGATCTTCGCCTATTGCTCCGAGTCGATTCTCGTCCACCCGATTCAAGAGGCCTGTCGACGGCATTTGGGCCAAGGGATCTTCGAAGTGGCCGGTCCGACGTATCAACCGCTCCTCGAAGGGGCGGGAGCGCTGCTCGTGATCTGGTTGATTCTCTTCTGGATGTACCGCCAGAAGATTTTTGTTCGGATTTGAGGGCGAGGGATGACGGTGAAGGACAGGGAGCAGTTCTTCGAGACCTGCTGCTCCCGACGAATCGATTGCAACTGGAAACGCTCCATACCTACGAAGTCGGGCTATTCGCGGGGGCCGCCGCCTCAACCGGTTTTTCATCCGTGGGCGGCTGCCAGTCGCCCCAGTGGTCGAGGTAGTGCTTCAGTCCTGGCTGGGACTCTGCGCGGGCCTCGATCCAGGTCTTGGCTTCGGCGACCAACTTGTGTTCGTCCTCCAAAGTCAGCCGCCCGAGCATGACGCGGCTGCGGAGGAAGACGAAGTAGGTATCGAGCACATCGCAGCGACAGTAATCGGCGATCTCCTGGGTCTTGCCCGCGTTGTGGTAGTCCTGGACCTGTGACCCATCAATCCCCGACTTGCCGGGCTTGCCGATGATGTTCGCGAGCAGATTCAGTCCCCCGCTGACCCGGACGGCCCCGAAATTCGAGAAGAGGTCATACAGGTCGAGGTGTGAACTGACGTTGTAGCGGTTCCGCGACTGCTCGTAAGACGGAGCCCCGATGTTGAACCATTCAGGGACCGAGATCCCGTAGCGATAGGCTGCGAATTCGAGGACCGGCAGGTCGTAACCGCGCCCATTGAAGGTCACCAGAACGGGTTTGGAGTAGCGTTTCCACCCCAGCCAGAAGTTCTTCACGATGTGGTGCGGGCGGAACATGGGCTCATCGAGCGAGACCAGATCGAGCAATCGAAAATCAGGCCCCACCTTCGCGACGACGAGGCACGCCGGGAGCATGAAGGTGGCTGGCAAGATGTCCTTGCCGAACTGCTCCATCAACTCCGCGCGGTGCCGTTTAATCGCGTCCTCGGCGGAGATGTTCTCTCCGGGGTAGCGGATCTTCGAAACGAGATCGCCATCGGCCACCGTCTCGATGTCGAAGATTAGAAATGAAACATTCTGCGGGTTGGACATGAGCTTCCCGCGAGGTGAGACACCCCGCAGCCTGTATGGCAGACTGAGGGGTGGATGTTGGAATGAATTGTCGGGGATCGCTCCGCGATCCCACGTTGGTTCGCGGAGCGAACCACGACAATGCGACAGTCCCGCCCCTTAGCGGACGAATTGGCGTTCCTTCTTCCGCTCGCAATCGACGCAGTTGCGGCAGTACGGAATGTACTTCAGGCGGACCTTGGGGATCACGCACTTCGAAGGCGGACGACCATCTTCGACACACAACTGACACACCCCGAAGGAGCCCTCTTCGATCCGATGTAGTGCAGCGCGAATCTCCTCGATCACCTCCTGCTCATTTTCCATCATCCGGAGCGAGAACTCCTGCTCGTAGGTTTCGGTCCCCAACTCGGCCATGTGGGTCGGACTTTTGGAGTCCCCCCCGCCCGCGTCGAGCGCTCCATCCGACAGGTGATCGACATCAACCTGAATCCGGGATTGAAGGAGCAACAATTGTGACCGGAACAGGTCGAGTTCGTTCGCTTTGAGCATGACAGCTCGTTTCCATAGAGGGTCGAACCAACAGAAGAGACGGTTCAGTATCCCGCCCCTGCAGGCCGTTTTCAAGCGCCCCGAATGGCTTTCAGCACAACCTTGAGGAGAATTTGCGCAAGAGAGGATCTTCCGGAAAATGAGGCATTCATGCGGTCGGATCAGTAGACACCGCCGCAACTCACGATGCGGGAATCAGTTCCGCAAAATGGAACCCGTCCACGCAGACCATCGTCCAGAGCGTCACGAGCAATTGGAGCGCCAACAGAACTTGCCAAGAAAACCGATGGTCCGTAAGCGGCTTGGTTTCCCCGATCGACAAAGTCGCCGTAGCGGCTGTGATGACCGGCCAAGGGGCGAGGAAGATCCACAAGCGGGCCGCTTCTCCCATGTTTTTGCCCGAGAGCCACAGGATCAACCAAACCGCGATCCAGGCGATCGTCTGTGAAAACCCGATGGCGGCTGAAGCTCGGTCGCGAAGCGAACGGATCGTTCCGAGGATCACCAACCCCGCGATTGGCAGGCCCAGCGCGAACGCCGCCTCCATGGGATTCACGGCGAGCCAGGTGCCGAAGCTGCGACTGTTGTGGGTGTAGAACATTCCGTGGTTCTGGAGGTTCTGAAACCAGATGGCGATGATGTTGCACTGTCCCCACAGCGACACGGCGATGAGCGGGACCGCGACCCCCACCACGGCACATCCGACCGCGCCCACGTCGGCTCGGACGCATCGTGTGTTGAACTCCGCCCGCCGCGTCCAGCGTTCCATGATCGTCTGGATGATCAGCAGCAACGCCACGGGAGCCAAAGCCAGGGTCAGCATCAATCCCAGGCAGAACCCCACTCCGGCCAACACACACTTGCCCCAGCGTTGGCGCGACCAGCCATCCAGCCACAGCCAGCAACTCATCGTCGCGATCATTGGGCAGAGTAAGTCCGACTTGGGAAAGAAGACCAACAGACTCGGCACCAGTGGCCACAGCATGGCCGCCCGCCACCCCGCGATCGGCCCGCCGATTCGCGACGCCAGGCGGGAGATCGGCCAGCAGGCACCGGCGGCGGCGGCCAACGTGAGGAGTGTCGCTGCCCAGAGCGTGGCCTCCTCAGATCGCGTGAGTGGTCCCTTCGGCGTGGGGTATTCACGCAAGGCATCGAACGCCTCGCGGATTGGTGGAGGTTCGATCGCGATCAGGCCGTCCGCCAGCCCGGGATACCCGTCGAAGAGCGACAGTAAACCGCAATACCCGAGCGTCAGCCCGGGCGGGTGCGTGCCAATGTGCAGATACCGATCGGGATCGTCACCTCGGGAGATGGCGTCGTGGTAATTGTGGAGGAACTCCCGCGAGTCCTGGACCTCGAAGGCGGCCTGCCAGAAGTAGCCTTCGGTTCGTTTGTAAAACAGGACGGTCGGCGAACGGGCCAGCCCCTGAAACTCGGGCTGAAGCAGGAGCAGTCCAGTGAGCCAGACAAAGGCCAGCAGGACCGGGAGCCAAATCGGTCCGTCTGAGCCACGACGGCGCAAGCGAGCCTCACCCCATGTCGCCACCCACCAATACCCACCGCACAGCAGACCGCTGCCAGCCAGCGCGATGAGGTCGATCTCCAGCCAAGCTCGTCGAGCCCACACCCACTCTCCGGGGACACCAAGTGGAACCGATGGCCAAGCCAGTACCGCCAGCGATACCGCCGTCAGTCCACCGAGCAGAGCAAGGCACCACCATCGCCATGAATCCGATGATCGCTCAGTGGTCGAGACCGATGTGCTCAAGTCGCCCCCTTGTCAACAGTCGTCATTCGCGATTTCACATAGGCGTCCATGGCTGCCAGCGTCTCCGGACTGACGTGATGCTCGATCCCCTCGGCATCGATGGCGGCGATGGCTTCGGAAACACCGAGCGCGATGAGAAACCGCGAAACGGTCTCGTGTCGCCGCTGTGAGGCCGCTGCCATTTTTCGTCCCGCTTCCGTCAACTCGATCGGACCATACGGGTCGGAGATGACAAATCCCTGCCGCTTGAGCCGCTGAATCGTGCGGTTGACAGTGACGTGAGTCACCTGGAACTGCTTCGCCAGATCGACTGCCCGGCAGACCCCTTTTTCCGCGACAAGTCCCGCGATCGCCTCCACGTAGTCTTCCGCCAGTTCCGTCGCGTGATCGGACCGCGTCCGCGTATGTCGGTTCAGTCGCTGCTGCGGTCCCGCCACGCTCATTCTCCCGGGGTCCATCGGATGGGCCTGAGTTTAGTGGATAACGGCTGAACGAGACTACTCGGCAATAGAGTTGCCTGCCTCGGCGGCTGACGAGCCTTCCGCGCGCTGATTCGAGGGGCCATCCATCAACAGATCTCGCCAAAAGTCTCAATCGGATGAGTTTATTCAGTTTCCCCGAAACTTTTCGACAGCTAAAGTGTTTCATCTCTTGTTCAGTGCGGTTCCGAACATCACGACGCGGTTTTGACACAATTCCGAGGTTCCCATGGCAGTGCGAGCAATCATTGGGGCTTTCTTCCTGACCATCGGTTGCAGTTGGGGAGTCGAGGCGGCTGAGAAACCGAGTGCCCTCGGCACAGCCCGCAAGGTCGATGCACTGATCGAGGGGGGGCTGACCAAGTCGAACGTCACCCCAGCCCCACTGGTGAATGATGACACGTTCCTCCGCCGGGCGACGCTCGACTTGGCCGGGACGATCCCGACGCCGAATCAAGTCACCGACTTCGCCCTCGATCCAGACCCCCACAAACGAGGGAAGCTGGTCGACCGCTTGCTCAAGTCGGACGAGTACGCCGACATCTGGGCCAGCTACTGGCGGGAAGTGATCTTCTCGCGGGCCACCGAAGCTCGGGCTCGGAGCATGCAGGATCTCTTCGAGTCTTGGATGAAGGACCAACTGACGAAGAATACCGGCTGGGATAAGATCGCCACCGAGTTGCTGACCGCCACTGGCAGTACAGCCGAGGACGGGGATGTCGCCCTGATCTACGCTCATACTGGGGAACCCGAGGAACTGGCAGCGGAGACGGCCCGCATCTTCCTGGGAATTCAGATCCAGTGTGCGAATTGCCACAACCACCCGTATGAGAAGTGGACCCGCGAGGATTTCCACCAGTTCGCCGCCTTCTTTCCTCGGATTCAGGTTCGCCCGGAACCGGATAACCAGGGAACATTCCTCGTGAAGTCGGTCGACACCTCCGCCGGTCGCCAAGCCATGCGGGCCAACTTCAATCCGGCGGAAGCCTTCGTCCGGATGGACCAGAACCG
>JAYSVZ010000707.1:0-3379 GCA_043718305.1 Planctomycetota bacterium
GAGAAAGGTTCCGCTCCAATGAGCCAGCCTGATGACGAACCGCAGCACATGGACCATGCCGAGACCAATTCGCCAAGAATGACTGGTCGCTCCGTCCGAAAACTGTCCGAAAATCTATGGTAATCCATTGAACACTATGTAAAATATGGAAGTCCAAGCGACTCGGTTTCGCCTCGACCGCATGACGTAACATGTTCTGGAATAGGTGGTTGCAAACTCTTTCTCCGAAAGGTTCGTCGGATGAGCGGAAGGCCCGTTGGGCCTTGTGTTCTTTCAGGGACTGGTTCCAGATATTGTTGGGAGGTCGAGGGTTACGGAATTGGGAATTGGATGGTTGACGGAATTCGCCTCTGTCCGAAAACTTGTCCGAGAAGTACGTTACCGCCTCAGCCTTGACGGAATTCCTCACGCCGCAAGAATTGGGAATCGCATGGAAACTTGGTGACTGACGGTTCGGAACTCTTGGGAATTGCACGTTGCGTATGGCCAACTCGGACTACTACCAGACCCTCGGCGTCGCGCGATCAGCCACGCATGAAGAGATTCGGCGCGCGTATAAGAAGCTGGCCAAGGAGAATCATCCCGACGCTAAGCCAGGGGACAAGGCCGCCGGGGAGCGGTTTAAGCAAGCGAGCGAGGCGTACGAAGTTCTGGGCGACGAGGAGAAACGCCAGCAATACGACCAGTATGGCGATGCGTATAAACATGTTCGACAAGGCGGCGGCGGTGGGGCAGGGCCAGTCGACCTGGAAAGCGTGTTTGGCAACGGGGATTTTGGCGATATCTTCAGCAGTGTTTTCGGGGGTGGCGGCGGTCGTCCGGCGGGCCGTCGCGGGCGGGCTCCACGAGCGGGTGAAAACCTGACCACCTCGATCTTGATCCCGTTTCAAATGGCTGCCACGGGTGGCAATTACGATGTGACAATCGATCGCGGCTCCAGTTCCGAGACGCTCGCCGTCAAGGTGCCCGCCGGGATTCAGCATGGCGATACCGTTCGCCTCGCCGGGCAAGGCTCCCCGGGTTCCGGAGGTGGGCCGAGTGGCGATCTGCTGATCACGGTGCAGATCGCGCCGCACCCGTTCTTTCGCCGCGAAGGGCGCGATCTACTCTTAGACTGCCCACTCAGTCTCACCGAAGCGGCCCTGGGAACGCGGATCGATGTCCCCACGCTGAATGATGGACCGGTGACTCTCACGATCCCGCCGGGAACCTCATCCGGGATGCGGCTTCGCTTAAGGGGAAAGGGATTCCTGGACCGCAAATCAAATGCGAACGGCGATCAATACGTGATCATCAAGATCATCGCGCCGAAGACGATTAACGATGAGACGCGGGACTTGCTGGGGCAGTTGTCGCAGACCTTGCCCGCTGTCGATCGCAGCGAATGGGGCCTCGGCAATTCGTAAGGCGAGCAGTCAGAAAAAACGGACCGTGGGATAGGCTTCTAGTCCGCCTCAGCCAAGTAAACGCATCACCCGACGCGATCGTCGCCAAGCTTCCCTCCTCCGCCCCAACGGGGCAGCCACAAACCAGCCTGGGGCTGAGCGACCAGCGGGAGCGTCGCCCCGGGTCTCAGAGTTGTCGTCACGCTCTCAGCCCTGAAAGGGCGAAACAGAGTTGGGAGGGCTGGGCCTCGCATTGTGCCGCCCTTTCAGGGCTTGCCGAACATGGCGGACTCGACTCCCAGGGCGTGGCCCTGGGCTGGTATGTCGGTGCCCCTTCAGGGCGGAAGCAGGGAGCGTTCCTGGGACGAGTGCGAAGTGTGATTCGGACACTGGCTTTGGTGATGGGGGACTTCCGCAGTGGCGGACCAGCCTGTCAGTTTCGATCAAAAAGACAGGCTGGAAGCCTATCCCACGGCTTCGATCTGCTGGCGATAATTCGCCGGAATCTCGATCGATTGCAGCGTCCCATCGGGGCGGCAAATACAGCACGCGGTCTTTAACCGTCCATGGGCCAGCCGCTGCGTTCCGTGCCAAAACTCAATCAGAAACGTCAGAGACTTAAAGCCGACCCGTTCGACGGTGAGCCGGGATTCGATGTCATCTTCATAGTGCGCCGGAGCTTCGAAGTGGCAAGCTCCCGAAACGCGGGGCCAGCCGATGTAGGTTCCGTCGGCCTGTCGCTCCATGATCCGCAGGTCGAGCGAGCGGAAGAACTCGTGCTCGACCTCTTCCATCCAGCGGTAGAAGTTCGCGAAGTGAACGATCCCCGCCATGTCCGTTTCGGAGAAGGCCACGCGGCGCTGCGAGATAAAGGGGGCCATGCAGGGGAACTCAGTTCGTCAGGTGGAACCAGGGCAACTGGCCCATCGTCGGGTTCATTAGGCGATCAGTCAGATTTGTCTGACCCGTGGGATAGGCTTCCGGCCTGTCTTGGGGGAGAATCTGACAGGCTGGAAGCCGATCCCACCTTGTGTGTTCTCTGACCACTCGCCTTACCGCACCATCGATGGCCCATCCCAGCCCGCGACCTGCGCATCGGGGGCGAGGATGTAGATCTCGACGCGGCGGTTCTGCTGACGGGCACTGTCATCGGTGTTGGCAGCCACCGGTTGGAACTTACTATAGCCCGCCACGCCCATGCGAGTCTCGGCCAGACCGATCTTTCCGAGTTGCCGGACGACGGCGGTCGCCCGGTGAGCGGAGAGTTCCCAGTTGGTTTCGTGTTCTGCGCGGGTCGAGGCTTTGACGACCTCTTGATCGTCCGTATGACCGACGACAAGAATGTCGAACTGCCGGGCGTCCGAGTCGTTCATGATCGCGGTGAATTCCTGGAGCAAGCCCGAAGCCTGGGGCCGCACCGCATCACTCCCCGAGGCAAACAGCAGATCGCCATTGAAGCGGCTCACACCAGTCACCGGGTCGAACTCGAACTCCGGATACTTCTTGGCCAGCTCTTCGAACCGCCGGTTCGAACCGCCACCCAGTGGATTTTTGTTCGAGAGCAGCCCCGTGTACTTCTCGTGCAGCTTCGACCGCTCGTCATTCAAGTTCGCGAGCCGCTGGCTGGCGACTTCCAGACCGTGCTGGGCGGCTGCGAGTGACTGCTGGAGTTGGCTGTTCTCTTGCGAGAGCGGGCCGATCATTTGAACCTGGGTACACAGATTCTGGTTCTCGCGGTAAAGCCGGAGTGACTGCAGCTTGGCCTGCCGCAGTTCCGCGCGGCGGGTTTTACCTCGGTGGCAGCAGCATCCCACGGAGGAGAAGCAGAGCGCCAGCACGAGCAACAGGGAGAGTGGACGAGAGGTACGGATCATGGAGTTCTCCGGATGCCGCGTTGCCCGAGGGCGTGACGGAACCGCAACGACCGACCAATGGACGGACCGTTAGCGGTCCCGGCGAGCGGGGACGCGTTTCAATCGGATACCGAGGGGGTG
>JAYSVZ010000708.1:0-10367 GCA_043718305.1 Planctomycetota bacterium
CGCCGCACGATCGATGCGGGTGTCATTGGTCGCCAGTTCTGGGTGATCCGGGACTTCCTGGTCGAGAAGTGGCGGTTCGACGAATTGTACGACGTGGTCTTCATGCGCCCGGTCCACGTCGTGGGCCGCTGGTGTCAAGGATTCGACAAGTGGGTTCTGGATGGCTTGATCCACTTGTTCAGCCGGGTGACCTTGAAGACCGCTGAAGTTGATCGGGCCTTTGACGAACGCATCGTCGACCGACTGGTCAACCTCTGTGGTGAGGTGACGTACGGTGCCGGGCGGTCCCTGAAGGGGCTGCAAACCGGTCGCCTGCGGCAGTATGTGATGTTCATCGCCCTGGGGGTGGTTTCGCTGTTCGTGCTGGTCTTTGCGTGCCTTCCCCGGTCGTAGAACCCCGCCGAGTTCCTGTCCCCTTGTCCTTGTGATTCCCGGTGCCCTCCGCATCGACTGATTGAAACCATGAGCGACGCAGCCCTTCTCTCACTGACGATTTTCACTCCGACGATCTTCGCCATCCTGTTGATGGCGTTCGATAAAAAGGCGGAGGAGGGAATGCGCGTCTTCGCGCTGATTGGAACGGTCGTCACGTTCCTCCTCACGCTGATGATGTGGGGCCGGTTCAACCCCGCCGAAGCGGGATACCAGATGCAGGTGGCCTGCGAATGGATCCCCACCTGGAACATCAGTTACCGACTGGGCGTCGACGGGATTAGCTTGCCGCTGGTGCTGCTGACGGGTCTGGTCTGCATGCTGGCCTGCGTGGCATCGTGGAGCATTAAGGTCAAGATTCGCGGCTACTTGATTCTGTTCTTGATGCTGGAGACGGGGATGCTGGGGGTCTTTTTGTCCCTCGACTTCTTCCTGTTCTACGTCTTCTGGGAAGTGATGCTGCTGCCGATGTACTTCCTGATCGGGGTCTGGGGCGGACCTCGTCGCGAATACGCCGCCATGAAGTTCTTCCTGTACACCTTGGTCGGCTCGGTCCTGATGCTGATTGCCATGTTGATGTTCTACTTCGACAGCGGCCAGCTCTCGGGCGGCAAGGGAGAATTCAGCTTGATCGAGCTGGCCAGACTCGCCAGCGAGGGCAAGTTCAGCCAGACGAACCAACTGATCGCGTTCATCCTGCTGTTCATCGGGTTCGCGATCAAGATCCCATCGTTCCCGTTCCACACGTGGTTGCCCGACGCCCACGTCGAGGCTCCCACGCCGATCTCGATGATCCTGGCTGGGGTGCTGTTGAAGATGGGGGGCTACGGAATCATCCGCGTCGCGATGCCGCTCTGCCCGTGGGCGGCTCAGTACGCAGCGTGGTTCCTGGTCGCTCTAGGAGTCTTTAGTATTCTATACGGGGCCTTCGCGGCGATGGCTCAAACCGACTTCAAACGGATGGTCGCCTATAGCTCGGTGAGCCACATGGGCTACGTGCTGATTGGCATGGCCGTCTGGAAGATCGATGGCGCGGGCCAGACCGTGAATCCCGATATGTGGCTCATGGGGATGCAAGGTTCGATGTTCCAGATGTTGGCCCACGGCATCTCGTCAGCGGGGATGTTCTTTATGGTCGGCGTGGTCTACGACCGCGTCCATCATCGTGACCTGAACAAGTTCGGCGGGCTGATGCAGTTGATGCCGTGGTACAGCGGTGTCGCCGTGGGCATCTTCTTTGCGGGCTTGGGACTGCCGGGACTGTGCGGCTTCATTGGGGAAGCCTTCGTCGTCCTGAGCATTTGGAACTTCAGCCCCGTGCTGGCGATTCTCGCAGCTTCCGGGGTGATCCTGACTGCGGGCTACATCCTGTGGACGATTCAACGGGTCTTCTTCGGTCCCGAGTACAAGGGGCCGCATGGCGAAGACCTGTCCGACATGAATAGCCGGGAGAGCAGCGTCGCCGTGACCTTGCTGGCACTGGCGATTCTGTTCGGGATCATGCCGCGGATCATGCTCGATGTGATGAATCCGACGACCGAGGCGCTGACCCAATCGCTCAGCGAAGGGTACAACGCATCCGGCCAGACGCCGGCTCCGCAAGTCTCCCAGAAGTGAGTTTCGCGGGGCTGTCTGTTCCCCGGTTGGTGGTCTTGGAATCTGCGATCCCATGAGTGCGAATACCCTCATCGATGATCTTCTCAACAAAGAACTCCCCCGTTCGGTGGAGATCTTTGTTCCGGAAATCATTCTCTGCGCGACGATCGTCGGGCTGTTGCTGTTCCGCATCCTCGGGAAGGACAAGACGGTCCTCCCGTGCTGGACGGCGGTCGGCGGCGTGCTGCTGGCCTTCGCGGCGGTCTTCTCCCAGTTCCTGTATCTGAAGACCGGTGGCCAGCCCGGCACAACGGCCGTCAACACGCTGGTCGGTCTGTTCCATGTCTCCGATACGGGAGTGGGGCATCTCGGCGAATACTTCTCCCAACTCATGGTGCATGACTACTTCTCCACGCTCTACCGAATGGGATTACTCCTGTTCCTGTTGCTGGTGATTACGCTGAGCGTTTTGACCGGAATTCCCGATGATGAAGATGCTCCCGACTTCTATGTGCTGCTGTGTGGTTCCGCGCTCGGGATGCTGCTGGCCGTCGGTACGAACCATTTACTGATGCTGTTCGTCGCAGTCGAAATGATGTCGGTCCCGAGTTACGCGATGGTTGGCTTCCTGAAGGGGCGCAAGTCCTCCAGCGAAGCGGCCCTCAAGTACGTCGTCTATGGAGCCGGGGCCGCTGGGGTCATGCTCTACGGGATCAGTCTCTTGTCGGGGCTGCTTGGTTCTGGCTCGATCCCCGAGATGGGTGATCGCTTCGCGTTCATCATGCAGGACAAAGCCTTCTCGCTCGCCAGTGGAGAGACAATCACGCTGGTCCTGGGGATCACGATGGTCCTCGTCGGTCTGGCGTTTAAGCTGTCGTTGGTGCCGTTCCACTTCTGGGCACCGGACGCATTCGAAGGGGCCAGTGCCGAAGTCGGCGGCTTCTTGTCAGTCGCTTCGAAGGCCGCAGCCTTTGCCCTTCTCATCCGCTTCGTGATGGGCTTCGACGGGGCGGCTCCGGTGCTGCAAGGTCTCTCCCGCTTCATCGGGATCGGTCTGGGCGTAATGGCCGTGATTAGCATGACGTTCGGCAACTTGGCCGCGTACACGCAGACGAACATTAAGCGGCTGTTGGCCTACTCGACGATCGCCCATGCGGGGTACATGCTGCTGGCGATTTCGGCGCTGCTGGTCACGCTGAATGCTTCGAAAGCGTCCGGGTTGAATGCCACGGAAGAGGCGGTCCACTGCGTGGAGGGGCTGACCTATTATCTGGCGGTTTACCTGTTCATGAATCTGACCGCGTTCGCTGTGGTCGCACTGGTTCGGAATCAAACGTTCAGCGAAGAGATCTCGTCGTACAAGGGGCTCATCTCCGGCGGACCGACGATCAAGGTGCTCTGCGTCTGTTTGGCATTCAGCTTCTTCAGCCTGGTCGGGATGCCACCGTTCGGGGGCTTCTTTGCCAAGTGGTTGATCTTCATGTCGGCCTTCAAGGCGGGTTCGGTCCACTGGATCATGTGGGTGCTGGTCGCCATCGGCGGGATGAACACGGCCTTCAGTCTCTACTACTACTTGCGAGTGCTGAAGACGATCTTCATCGATCCCCCGCCCGCCGATCGGGCTCCGATCGACGCTCCGCCACTCGTCGGGTGGTACGTGCTGATCATCAGCTTGCCGATCCTGATTCTCGGTGCCAGCCCACTGCAAGACGATCTGAGCCGGATCGCCCAATTCGCCGCTCGGTCGCTCTTTCCGGTTGACTGAACCTGTGTTCGACCCCGTCCCCGTTTCGTCCTTGCCGATCGATTCGCCATGTCAGCTGTGACGCCCTCGCAAGTGAACGAACTGCTGATCGCCGCTGGGCGAAGCCTGCTGCAATACACAGCCGAGGCGTACCCCTGGTCGACGATGCAGAAAGACCTTCGCGAGCCGATGCTCGCGCTGGCCCGCCAGCAGCAGGAATCAGTCCGCAAGCTGGTCCACTGGCTGGACGATGAAGGGGAAGTGATCGACTACGGGAACTACCCAGTCGATTACACGAGCCTGCATTACGTCTCGGTCGACTTCTTGAAGAATCACCTGATCTCCAACCAAGCGAAGGTGGTGGACCTGGCGACCGTCGAGTGCAAGGAAGAAGACGAGGAGACGGCCCACCACCAGTTCTTGGCGGAGATCATGGCCAATGAACAAGCCGTTCTGGCCGGGCTGAAGGCGCTGTAGAGAATATGAACGCGGGGTCAACGAGTCCGGGCCTACGTTCCGGCGAAGCCTTCGGCGGCCTCGATCGCGCGGAGCAGGCCCTTCGCCTTGTTGAGTGTTTCTTGGTACTCACTCGCGGGGACACTGTCGGCCACGATCCCGGCTCCGGCCTGGACATAGGCTTGATCCCCTTGCATCACGAGCGTCCGCAAGGCGATGCAGGTGTCCATGTTTCCCGTGAAGTCGATGTATCCGACCGCCCCGCCGTACGGGCCACGGCGGTGCTTTTCGACCTCGTCGATGATCTGCATCGCCCGCACCTTCGGTGCGCCCGAGACTGTGCCCGCAGGTAATCCCGCGCGGAGCGCATCGATCGCTCGCAGCTCGGGCCGCATCTGGCCCCGCACGTTCGAGGTGATGTGCATCACGTGGCTGTACCGCTCAACAACCATCACGTCGCTGACCTTGACTGAACCATATTCAGCGACGCGGCCCACATCGTTTCGGGCCAAATCGACCAGCATGACATGCTCGGCCCGTTCCTTCGGATCAGCCAAGAGTTCCTCGGCCAAGGCTTGGTCCTCGGCCTCGGTCGCCCCGCGTTTGCGTGTGCCAGCCAGAGGCCGGATCGTGACCTCCCCGTTCTCAGCCCGAACCATGATCTCGGGCGAGCTGCCGACAAGATCCACTTCTTTCGAGGTCAATAGGAACATGAACGGGCTCGGGTTGACCACTCGCAAGGCGCGGTAGATATCGAGCGGGCTGGCCTTTGTCTGGAGCGCCAATCGCTGGCTGATGACGACCTGGAAGATGTCCCCCGCGCGGATGTATTCCTGGCACGATCGGACAGCCGCCTCGAACTCCGGCTGAGTGAAGTCGGAAGTCCACGCGAGTTGTGGGTCGCCGCCCAGCGCAATGTCGCGCATGCGGAGGCAGTCGTTTCCAGACTCCAACTTTTGGCAGAGGTCATCGACCTGAGCACAGGCCCGCGCGTACTCGGCTTTCAAGTCGGGCGCATCGGTCCAGACATGGGCCACGACGAGAATCGTTTTGCGAATCTGATCAAACACGATCATCGAGTCATAGAACCCGAACATCATGTCGGGCAACATCCGATCATCCTCGGGCGGGTTCACCAACCGCTCGGTGTACCGCACCGTGTCATACCCAAAATAACCGACCGCGCCGCCCAGGAATGGAGGCAGGCCGGGAACCTGCACCGCCTTGTACTCGTCAATCATGTCCTGCAAGACGAGCAGTGGGTCATCCACGGTCTCCACCCACGACTCACCGTCCTCCTCGATCGTGAGCGCAGAGCCGCGAGCCACGACGCGCATGAAAGGGTCACCGCCCAGGAAGCTATAGCGACCGACCTTTTCACCGCCGATCACGCTCTCAAAGAGGAACGTCTCCTGCCCCCAGCCACAGCGTCCCAGAGCAGTCAGTGGAGTGAGGGTATCGCTCAGCAATTGGCGATAGACCGGCACGAGCCGACCTTGCGAGGCAAGCTTTTGAACCGTGGCGAAATCGGGCAGATGCGACATGCGGTGAGACTTCCGAACCGGAGGGCCAATCGATCGGGTGGAGTGACACCCGACCTCGCGAGCCGGTTCGGAGTATAACGCGGCGCTGCAGGGATCGCCTGTTCCCCGTTTGGGAGCCCGTTTCTAACAATCGCACGGGGCCAGATTTGACAGCGAGCGTTACGGCCTGTTGAATTAAATCAACAGGCCGGTGAGTCCCCCGTGCCAGAGCCGCACCCCCCGGATCACACCGGAAGCGGGTATCACGGAACATCTTGGAGAAGAGCCTCACGAGACGAAGTCACCACGACCACTAAGGAGCTGGCGTGTAGTCGCTGGCTTTCATGTAAACCGCCTCGGGGCCGGTGGCCAGCAGTTTCCCGTTGGCCTCGGTCTTCTTGGCGACTGCCTGCCAGGCGGGGTCGCTCACGAATCCCTTCCAGGACTCTTTCGCCGAGTCCCGGCTGGTGTGTTCCAGAACATAGTACAGGTGCGTCTTCGACTTCGGTTCATCGGTCGGCACCCAGTAGCCAATCGAACGCATCCCGTGCTTGTTGAACAGCTTCTCCGTGTGCTCACGGAAGCGTGAGTTCAGGTCGCCCAGCTTCCCTTCGGCGGCTGTGTAGATGCGGAGTTCGTAGGTCTTGTCCGCGCGGGCCTTTTCGGTGGCCGGGGAGTAGTCGGTCTCGGTCATGAAGATCACCTCGGGAGCCTTGGCGAGGATCTTGCCGTGCTTCTCTTCGCTGGCTTTGGCGACGGCCTTCCATTCGGGGTCCGCGCGGAACCCGTCCCAGGACGCCTGGGCCGCGTCGCGGCTGGCATGGTGCAGGATGTAATACAGCGTGTTGCCCGCGGTCGGCCCTTCGGTCGCCTCCCAATAGGCCACATTCTTCATCCCGTGCTTCTCGAACAGCTTCACCGTGTGATTGCGGAACCGCTCGTTGAGCGCATCGAGTTTCCCCGGTTCGCAGGTGTAGATCCGAAACTCCAGCACCCCTTCACCGGCCATCACGACGCCACTCCACAAGGCCACCACGGCGGCGATCACGGCTGAGAACGATTTCCAACCCCGTTGCATGCTGCACTCCCGAATGTTTGAAGGACCAACCCACCGCCAGCTTACGCGGGAGAGGCGAGCGAGGGAACTTACTCTGCGAACGACTTCAAGTACGGCAGCTTCCCCGCCGTCTCCCGGATCGCGGGCTGGGCGTCGAGCAGTTGCCCGAGGAAGTCCCACTGGCCGGTGGTCAGCGACTCATGGGCACTCTTGGGCATGGTGATCGGGTAGGTCTTCGCCCCGACGGTGACGGTTTTGGCGAGCAAGTCGACCTGCACAACGGTCTGGGGGGCAGCCTGAATCGCGGCGGCCATCTGTTCCAGGTCCGCTCGAGCTGCACAGACGGCTGGAACGCCGAGCGAGGTGCAGTTGCCGAAGAAAATCTCGGCGTACGACTCGGCGACGATCGCCTGCAAACCCCACCGCATCAGCGACTGCGGTGCATGCTCGCGGCTCGACCCGCAGCCGAAGTTCCGTCCAGCGACGAGGACCGCTCCCGAGCGGTACTCCGCCTGGTTGAAGGGGTGCGAAGGATCCTGCTTCCGATCATCTTCGAAGGCGTGCTCACCGATTCCATCGAAGCTGACACAGCGCAGGAAACGAGCCGGAATGATCCGGTCGGTATCGATGTCATCGAGCAACAAGGGGACACCGGTCCCCGCCACCTGTTCAATCCGCCGCATCGTTTCAGTCTCGGTTGGTGATCGTCCACGAGGAGTGTCTACTCCTCGCCTCATTCATCTTAGCAAGGCCCGGAACCGAAGGACTACCGTGCGGACTTCACTCCGCCAGCAGCGTCCCACTTTTCAAGAACTCATGCTCGACCGCGACCCCCACGCGCTGGCCGGTCGGGGAGACGAGGGTCATTCCGTGGGGAGCGAATTCGATGCGCGCGACGCGGTCGAACCCCTGGGGAGCGAGGGCCATTCCCTGGATGTAATTGACGATGGTCGGCTGGTCCGCCTTCAGTTCGATGGCTGTCGGGACTCCCTGTTGGGAGAGAAGATTCTCTTCGGTGGACACCTTCAGACCATCGGCAAAGTAAGCGGTCACGTCCTCCAGTCCCAGGCAGTTGTTGCGACCGTTCCAGGGATAAGCATGCCGTCCATGATGTTCCATCCAGATGACGGTACTGGCCAAGACCTTGGCATCCTTGAGAGCGAACCAGATTTGGTCCCCGTCCTGGCCCGGAAAGGTCAGCGTCGTCCAGGCGGGGTCTGCTCCAGCGGGGTCATTCACCAGTTGAACAAGATCGGCGAAACCATTCAGCGCAGGCTGCCGGGTCAGGTCGATAGCGGGGCTGTTCTTGGCCAGGGCGGGCACCTTTGTCATATCGGTCCACTTCTCGCCGGGGAGCAACGCCTGGTACTCCCGGTTCTTGGGGTCACTGAACTGACCGGGGTAGGTCATCCCGAATCGCAGCTTGCTACACGAGAATTGGACCGAATGATCGGTATCGGGCATTGCCAAAGTGGCGTGATGGCCGAGCGGAACGCGCCCGGTAAAGCCTTCGATGGTGTGCTTGGAGTAGACGACGGAATGCTGTTCGTGAAGCAGTAACTCCTTGGTGACTTTTCCCTGGCGGACTTCGGTTTGCAGTTCCAGGGTCAGCCGTGAAATGGGGCCTTCTTGGCGACCGCTCACCAGTGTCCATTTTGAGCCCGCCACCTCACCATGCGGCGGGTGCTTCTCGCCGTTGACCAAGTCGGCATTCCCCCCGAAGGGCATGCAGAAGAAGTCTCCGCGCAAGGGACCGAGGACAGGAACGGGCGGCGCGATCGCCGGTTCATCCTGCCACGGCGAGATGTGGTAGGGCTGGACGTGAGTCGATCCGAACGAGAACGTTACGGGAGCCATCTGCCCGCCGAGTTCCGTAACCGAAAGCTCAACCTTCCGCGACGCGATCGTGAAGCTCGGCTGTCGGTGAATCACCGACTGCTGAACATCCAGCGGCTCCGCTGCGGGAAGTCGACCACTGGCCGATCCGAGTGTCAGGACGATCAAGAGCAAGCACGACGAGCGATTCATGGAAGGGCCTTGGCTTGGAAAGTGTGAGGGGTGAGTGATCGACATTACTGCATGGGGAACCCGCGATGGAAGGTTGACGACGGCACCCTCATTGGTCGTTGGTCCGCTGCCCGGCCAAGATTGTCTCGATCACATCCAATCTGGCATTGTCCCCGCGATGATGCTGGAAGAGGACCAGGTCCGCACGGCATCCCGCCATGAGCCGAATCCGGGGAATCCGGAGGATTCGCGCCGGATGGTCCCCCGCCATGTCGCAGGCCGCTGCGAGACTAATCCCCGTCATCTCCATGCACCGCGCAACGCAGATCTCCGTGGTCTGAGCTGACCCCGCGAGGAGTGTGCTTTGTCCGGCGACAACGATCTTGCCGTTCGAGAGAACCTCGAAGGATGACCCCGGGGATGGATAGACCCCCGGCGGACAACCGGCGAGGCCCGATGCGTCGCAGGTGATGATGCACTCGGTCACTCCTTTGGCCCGAATGACCGTGCGCAGAAACGCGGGCGGAACATGATGCCCATCCGTGATCAGGCTCGCAGCCAGTCGGTCTTCCCCCAGTTGATCCCACAGCAAGTTCGGGTGCCGGGGCAGCATCGGTGAGGCCCCATTGCCCAGATGCGTACTCAATCTCGCCCCGGCTCGCACTGCGGCCGTGATCTGGTCGCTGGAGGCTGCGGAATGCCCGAGGGCGATCGTGATTCCAGCTCGTGTGGACCGCTCGATGAAGGGGACAGCTCCGAAGGCCTCAGCGGCGAGGGTTACGAGCCGGACGCGGTTTCCGCTGGCCGCCTGCCACGCTTCGAACTCGGCCCAGTCGCAGGGCCGGACCTGATCCCGAGGATGCGCCCCGCGTGGGCCATCTTCCGGGGAGATGAACGGACCCTCGACATGGCATCCGGGCACCATCCGTTGGGCGAACGGCTCTCGTTCGCACGCTTCGCGAATCGTCGCGAGCCCATGACACAGGGCTTCGCGCGAACTCGTGATGAGCGTCGGTAAGAGCCGCGTCACCCCATGCTTTAGATAGCCAGCAAGAACCTTCAGCACCGCCTCCGCAGTCAAATGCGGATCGCAGAACCAGACACCGCCGTAGCCATTGATCTGGAGATCAAAAAAACCGGGGGCCACATATGGCAGATCGGATTCACGCGTGTACCGATCGCTCGGAGTCACACTCGATATCAGGCCATTCGCCATCTCGATACGAATCGGCTGGCCGGTCGAGTAGTGGCGGGCGTGAATGGTCATTGGTTATTGGTCCCTGGGCACTGGTCCTCAACTTCCGGCTCCCCTCTCCCCGAGGTGATGGTGAGCGCTCGGTGAAACTGCCTCATAATCCACAGCATGAGTAAGTCCTCCTCGGACGACACTCCATAAGATACACACACACAAAGGTTGCGTTAAGCCAGCTGTGTCGCAATCATGAACTCGTATCCGAGTGCGAGACGCACTTTGTGATTGCCATTTCCGTCAGTTCGCGGACTTGGCGTAGCTCCGGGTGCCGGTCATTTGGTCGGGGCGGGTTTGCCAGAA
>JAYSVZ010000709.1:0-10342 GCA_043718305.1 Planctomycetota bacterium
TTCCGATCTTCCGTCGATCAAGCCACGACAGCACCGAGTTTTGCAGACTCTGGCTGGTCAGAGCCAAAAGGCGTGGCCAGCACGCCGGAGAGATCGTGAAATGGTTTTCTCTTAATATTTCGACCCACTGGCCAAAGGTCACACCCCCCAGAAAACCAGGTCCGAAAGCCTTCAGTAACGTGTCGCGCCACGCCATCTGGAAAATCCTTGCCGGAGACGGCAGATCCATCGGTTCAGAAGACTCGCGGAATCATCCGCTGGAGTACACGCTGCGTACTCACAATATCCTGGAAGTTCGGCGAGCAACAGTCGGTCCTCAACCAAGGTCTGGCGAATGAAGAGGGCTGCAAAGCCGAGGACGGGGAGCATGCCCAGCCACGATTCGAGTGCGTGTTCGCTCTGCTCCCGGGGCTCTGTTTGCTTGCGAGCGTCGACGCACCGGACTCGGAGGGTCCGGCGACAATGTCGACCTTTGCTACGCCTTCCCCTCGCGGGCGTACCGAGCCAGGGTATCCTGGAACCGCTTCTTGCCGTCTTCCACGACTCGGCGGATCTCTTTGGCGTTTTGCTCGCTCTCTTTACGCAGGTCGGCAATCATGGTCAGCGATTCGACCTGGAAGCTGCTGATCGCATCGACGAGCTTCTGAACCGATTCGGGGTTCACGGTCGAGCCGTAGCCCGCCTTGAGGGCCGCCTTTTCCAGTTCCTTGCCGAGGACCGCCACGTCTTCGAGGCTCTTATTGACCCCCTTCTTCATCGCCTCGGTCGCCTGCGTCACCTCATGCAGACCGTGCTGCGAGGTGTACACCGTTCCGAGGATCGTGAAGACATGTTCGTTGGTCGTGAAGAACGTCACGGCCCGGCGGTAAACGCGGTCCTTCACATCATGCGTTTGCTTCAGCTTGGCGATCAAGGTCTCCCCCACATCGTAGCCCACGGAGAGGTTCTCCGAGATGTCTTTGAGCAGTTGATAGGTCCGGTCTTCGTCCTCGTAAGCCTCGCGGGCCTCATCCCGCTTTAGCTCCAGCCGCGACTTGTCGCTCTCACTCTTCCCACCCGCATCGACCGCCGCCTGGGCATCGGCCAGCCCCTGCTTGGCGGCATCGAGAATCGGCAAGTCCTTGTCGAGCAGTTCTCGGGCGACGACTTCCGCTTCCTTCAACGCAAATCGAAAATCGATGTACGCGTCCATGATGAGCTGCTCTTTTTTGAGCTGCTCGCGGGTGTCACCGCACACGTCCTGGTAGGTCTCGACGATCTTTTCGAAGCGGGCCGACGGGGTGCCGCGCCGCATCCGCATCCATAGATTCTGGGTCTTCTCGATCATCCCGATCTTGCCATCATCGAGTTGGGCGATGAGGGTCTTGGAGTCCTCGCGGACCGAATCAAACATCTGCGTGATTTCGAGGTAGCGATTGCCGACGCTGATGTTCTCGACATTGTCGCGGACCAGCGCGTTAAACGTGCTCATGTGACGAATGGTGTTCGAAATCGCGAGCACGCGAGCCTCGTCGAGGTGTCGGACGCCCTCAAGCAACTCGATCAACTCCTGGGGCACATCGGTTTTCGCCGAAATCCCCATCCGCTGCAGGACGCCGAGCGCCCGGTCGAGGTACTTCTGCATTCCGCCCGTGGAACCCGCGGGTCCAGGGGCGGGAGTGGCGGCGGACTGATCGACGTTTTTCGGGGCCATGAAGATGCTCGCGAAGAGGAGACAGATGGAACAAGAGCAACCTACCAAGATGTCGCGCGGGCTTCCATTATGCCCACCCCATACGGCAGTCGCTACTCGTTCCGATCGACCGCGTGCTCTCGGAGTTCTTCGATCGACACAAACTCCAGTGTCGACATATGCGTCGCCTCCAGAACCACGGGTGATGCTGCGCCCGCTTCCATCGCTTCCTTCCACCGGGCGACGCAGACGCACCAGCGATCACCGGGAACCAGACCCGGAAATTCGAACTCCTCGACCGGCGTACTCAGGTCGTTCCCCTGGGCCTGGCTAAAAGCCAGAAACTCCTCCGTCACCTCCGTACAAACCGTATGCAGCCCCATGTCCGACGCCCCGGTCTCGCAACATCCGTTGCGAAAGAACCCGGTCATCGGCGAGACGCTGCACACTTCCAGCTCAGTCCCCAGCACATTCTTTCCGGCAGGCACAATCAACTCTCCAAGAGGGCACGTGGATATACGGTGGTCGCGAGGAGAGTATAGCGGGTCAAGGAGAATGCGACTCCTCATGCAACTCGAAGCCCGTTACGGGCAGCCGCCAGATCGAAATACGGCTCTTTTTTCTTCCGCCGTCTAACGGGCATTCGCGCCAATCATCAGCGGCCAGATTTTCACCATGAACACGAGTAACGCAATTCCGAGATAGAACAAACCACACCCGACCATCCCGAGTTGGCTATACCACTTCGGTCTGAGCGCAGGCGGAAGCAACGTGCGGTTGATGTACAGGACATGAAATGAGGTCAGGCCGAGGGCCACGTTGTTCAGATTCGCGATCACGTTGACCATCAATTTGGGAGCATCGCCCACCGTCAGAAAGACCGCCGCGATGATAAATGACCAGACGACATAACACCCGAGAATCGTGTAATAGATGCGACTCGCCTGGTGCGGCTGCATCGTGTCACGAACTCGGCGGCTGCCGGACCAGATGATGTCGGTCCAGCGGCGGGCGACATCATCGACGATCGACATCTGACTCGGCAGGAACACAATCAGTCCCACGAACAGCGTCGCCATCCACAACGGCCCTTGGAGGGCTGCGTCGATCCCCGGAGCGTGCCGGATGCCGTCGGCAGCGATCAGCGGCTGGGAGTAGCGGGCATCGGTCCCGAAGAGCGGAGAATGCGCTGCAAACTCGATCGACAGCAGAGCGGGCAAGGCCATCCCCATGAAGCAGCCTGGTGCCCAGACGAGTAGCTGATCGGAGAGGATGTACTTCCACCACCCCTTCCAGCGGCGGAGGTTCTCAATAGTGATGGGGAAGACCTTGCCGACGTGACTCAGGGAGATGTCGCGCCCGCCGACAGCACTGGCGATCGCCCCGACCTGGCTCCCCATGCCCCATCCCTTGTCGCGGACAAAGTTGCTGTAGGTCGAGTTACTCAACCCTCCTCCTCCGGCGTACCCGGCGAAGGCTCCCAAGGCTGCGATATTCGCGAGCGCAATGATCGGCCATTCCCCGTGCGCAGCGTAGTGCGTAAAAGCATTGACGACGGTCTCGCCCCCCCGGCCATCACTGACTGGAACGTTTCCGAACCGCACGAACCCGCTGAACACGTCATACCAACCTTGCCGACTGACATAGAAGATGCCAATCAGCAAGCAGAAGCCGAGCACCGTAAAGACCTTGGCCGACATCACGAGCTGGAGTACGTTATAGACCTTGCCCCCCAGAAACACCGGAAACACCACCAGACCCAGCAGCACAAACGACAAGGTGTTCACCACCCAGGCGTCATCGCCCGTCGGAGGCCGGTCGTAGTAGATCGCCGTGATCAGCACAGCTGCGTTCGTGGAGAGAGCGGGGATCAAACTGCTCAGGCTGAGCAGTACGGTGATCCCCATCCAGAATCCGGGACCGGGCTTGGTCCGCATGAAACCGGTAAAGACCGGCTCCCCGGTGTAGAGGGCGTAGCGGCCGCATTCGATGTTGTAGAAGACCTGTAAGATGATCGCGACCGATGCGATCCACATCAGCCCGCCGCCGTACTTAGCGGTGACCGCCGGACCGAGGAGCCACTCCCCACCGCCGATCTGAATCCCGCACATCACGATCCCGGGCCCGATCAACCCCGCCAGATTGCGAAGCCCCAGCGGCTTCGGCTCGGGCAGGTCGGCGATGTCCCAGGCGGGGAGGGATGAGGAAGTCATGGTGCGTTGGTTGTTGGTCATAAGTAGTCTCACCAGTGGTAATTACCCACCCATGGGGAGAATGGCTCTCCCACTCTGTACCCCGAAGGGGTTGCACACCACAGCCCAGGGTGGTTTCTTGCCTCATGGATGGCAATTGCCGCTGCGACCAGTGACTACGGACCAATGACAATGGCCCGTCCTGGTCCGCCGTGGCAGTGGCGGACTTTGAGTGCGGCGAAGAGGAAGTGCCCGCCGGGCTGGACTTGGCCCAAGTGGTGCAGGAACTCGACGCCGACCATTTCGCTCGAGCCGAGCGCCCAGTAGGTCATCAGCGCTCGCTTCGGATCGACCCCGCCGAGGTCCGGAGCGTCGGTGGCGACGCAGCGGATGCCCTTCGATTTCAAGTAGACGATGGCGTCGGGACCGGGGGCGGGCCAGCCTTCGCTCTTCCCGGAGAGCGGATCGAGCCAGACACCTTTGTCATCCGGAGCGGGCTTTAGGTACGTGTCGAGATGCCCAGTGCGGAACAGGACCACATCGCCCGCCTGCAATGCTCCGTGTGCCTTTTCGGCAGCTTTGATGTGAGCCACGGTGATCTCGGGCGAGGCGGGCCAAGCGGTCTTGTCGGTACTCCCCACGAGTGAGGTCACGTCGATCACGCGAGCTGGGCCGCAGGTCCACTCGAGCGGCACTTGGTCGGTGGTCAGCGAGCTGGTTCCGCGCGGGCCGTACTTCTGTTCATACTCGGCGAGCCAGCCTCGGACCTCGGGCGAGTAGACCGGCTGGGCGTCCTTCGGGGGGAGGGCGAACGACGGCGGGACAAGATGCGTTCCGGCCATGGCATCCATCAGATGAGTGTGGTGCCACATGTCGAGATATTCGGAGTACAGGAAGTCGATCTTCAAATAGACCTGCCGGTGCTGGCCGGTGCCGATCCCCGGATGCGTGATCGGCACGTTCGCGGCCAGTGTCGGCGAGAGGTCGATTGCCCGCTTGGCCTTGGCGGCTTCGATCAGCTTCTTCGGCAACTCACCCCCGACGATCGAGAAGGCCCGACCCGCTCCGTAGGGGCCATCTTTGTGCTTCGGCCCGAGGTTAATGTAGAACGCCCCAGTCGACGGGAGTTCGCCGAGGTTGGTCGCGCCTTCGGTCCAGATCATCCCGTACTTAAGCCCCGCGTAGTGCGTCGGCTCGGCGAGGTCCGGCATCGGCCCCATGCTCGCGCTGTCGGTGCCGAGGTTCATCACCCCGCGCTTCCCAAGGAACTCCATGCACTCCGGATCGGGGTCGGGATACCCGGGGGCCTTGCGATCAACCACATCGGCAATGTACCGCAGCCCCTCGGGAAACGGGCGGTAGTATTTATCGGAGTAGTCACTGCGGAACAGCACGACATCGCCGAACCGGACGGGGCGATGTTTCTTCTCGAACCGCTCGATGTGTACGGGCTTCACCAGCGGGCTGATGCCGTTCCCGGCCTGATCGAGGAGGTCGCGGACATCCACGACACACGCCTCGCCGCCGAACTGCCACGCCTCGATCTTGTCGGTATACAACAACCCGAGCGGCCCCGATTTCTCCCGCTTGAGTTCCGGTCGAGCCACCGAATGCGGCGGGACATCGAGTTGCGTGCCGGTGTTCCCATCAATCAGCAGCGTGTCAATGTTGTACAGCGAATCCGGCCCGATGACCCGCTGATGTGTGATCTGGAACCGAGGGAACGGGTGCGTCGGCCATGTACACGGAAACTCGGGAGCGATCAGCAGCGAGTGATCAACGAACTTTGGTTCTTCCGCATAAGTGGGAGTCAGGCAGATCGCCAAGAGCCAGAGAAACCCCGCGAGCGGGGCGGCGTTAGCCCCCCGTGCCTGACCGTTCACACGCGCCAGACCGCCAGTCACTGCCACCATCGTTTCCGTCTGTACGAACTGCATGATCTTCCCCTGTTGAATTTTCGTTCAGTCGGTGTAACCAATGGACGTGGTCGGTGGCGGTTCCTGATCTCGTCGGATCGACTGCTTTGCTGTTCTACGAATCTTGCGGACCGCCTTGCGAAGCATGTGGCTTCCGAACCTCGTGTGCATGCCTGTTCGGCAACATCGACACCCGCAGCCTTTCATGGGGTTCCCCATCACATCTCCATCTCAGCGCGTGTCATCGGCGGACCTCCGAAATTCGGGACCATAGAACTCGACCGTTCGCACGACCCCCTCGATGATCGAGGTCGGTTGCCAGTCTGGAAAAAGCTGGGCGATCGGACGCGGTTGCGGTGGGATGTTGGCGGGGATCGCCGGACCGTCGACGGTGATCTGCCCTCGCGAAGCGGGAACCACAGCTTCGATCACCTTCACGAATTGCTCGGTCGTCGCCTGCTCTCCGGGAAGGTCGACCACTGTCGCTCCCGGTGGGGCTTCCAGCGCGGCCCGCACGAAGGCTCGGGCCACATCTTCCACGTAGTCGTAGCCGACCGTCCCTTGGTAGCCGATCGTATAGCGTTCCCCTCGGGCGGCTGCGCGACAGGCGAGCGAAGGGCCAGCGGTCAGCCCCTGGTCCCGCTCGGGTCCATAGACCACATGCGGGCGAACGGCGACCGAAGCGATGCCGAAGTGGTTCGCGTACTGCTCAGCGATCAAGTCGACCGACTGCTTAAAGGCTCCATAAAACGTCGGCGGGCGATTCGTCGTAGCCGCGTGCTCGCCAGTCTCGGGTCCATACACGGCGTACGAACTCGCATAAGACAGTGATCGAATCTTGGCCGAACGCCGGATGGCCTCGAACAGGGCTGCGCTCCCAACCACGTTGACCTGAAGCCCTTGCCAGGGATCTTGCTGGCAGGCCGGTGTCAGCAGAGCGGCCAGATGAATCACGTGTGTGACGTGATAGCGCGCGATCACCTCCAAAAGTCGATCGGGGTCGGTGAGCGGGGCTTGGGCCTGGATCACTCGCAACGCATCATCGCGCAGCACTCGATGCCAGCGGGCTGGGGCTGACACGGTGTCCACGACGACAGGAAGAATACCGCGACCGATCAACTCGCGGACCACCCACGTGCCGATAAACCCACAGCCGCCAGTGACCAGTGCGACGGGCATTTCACTGCACTCCGTTCACAACGTTCGGCAGGGGCTCACCGCGAACGGCCTTCGCAGCCAGCTTCGCCACGGTCTCGCGCAGGTTGCGGACCGAGGTCGGGCTGGCCGAGGCAATGTGTGAGGCCGCGATGACATTGGGCAAGGAGCGTAGCGGACTGTCAACGGGGATCGGTTCGGGGTCGCAGACATCGAGAGCTGCCCCACCAAGGTGGCCCGACTGGAGCGCTGCGACCAGAGCGGCGGTCTCGATCAGATCCCCGCGTGCCAGGTTGATGACGAGCGCTCCATGCTTCATCTGCGGGATCGAATCAGCATTGAGTAGCCGCCTCGTCTGCGGGGTCGACGGGCAGTGCAGCGTCACGATGTCGGACTGCTTCAGCAGCGCCTCCAACGTCACTGGTTCGCACCCGGCAGCGGTGATTTGGTTGGCGGGCGTGAAGGGATCAAACACTAACCGCCGACACTTAAACGGAACGAGCCGGGCGGCGACCTCGCGCCCGATCCGCCCGAAGCCGACGATGCCGACCACTTGATCTCGGACCGTCCGCAAGTGATCCAGCGATGGCACCAGCCCCCACTTCCCATCGCGGATCAGCAAGGCATTGGGGAGCACTTGCCGTGTCAGCCCCAGGATGAACGCGAGGGTATGATCGGCGACCTCGTCAATACAGTAGTCGGGCACGTTGCAAACCGGAATCCTCCGCGCTCGGGCCGCTTCGAGGTCGACGTTATCGACCCCGATCCCGTAACGGACGATGACCTTGGCCCGCTGCATCGCGGCGATGATATCAGCCTTGAGCGGGGCGAACTGGGTGATGACAGCGTCAGCCAGACTCACGTGCGGAATCAGTGTTTCCGGCGTCTTGCACTGCCCGCCGACCAGAGTGATCCCCAGCGGATGGAGGATTCGTTCCTCGACTTCAAGATTTGGGAAGGTGAAATCAGTGACAACAACGGTAGACACGCAGACCTCATCGGTTCAGGAGGCAGGGAATCATGGAACCTCTGGAATCAAGTTCAATCTATGGAGCCTGATGTGTTGCCGCAAGAGTCGGGCCTCATTGGTATGTGTGTCACGAAACCGGTTGCGAGGCGACTCGGACAGAGGATTGAACCACGGAACACACGGAATACACGGAAAAGAACAGGGAGGAAGCCGTTCGAATGGCGACGATGTGGCAGAAAACGAAGCGGTTCGATGGCCAAATGGCGAACCCGTTGAATCTGACCGAGAGACTTCCTCCCCAGTGCTTTATTCCGTGTATTCCGTGTGTTCCGTGGTTCCCCATTCTGATTTGGAGGAGCAGTCCTTGATCGCCAGTGAGTCAGGGCCTGACTCGCCGTGAACCGTGGTTGGACGAACAGCCTGCAGATTTGATGTACACGGGCCTCATTGCGTCTCGGGCATATTCCCGAAACTTCCCCCGTGTCTCGAAGGTAGAGACTACGAACCTCGCCCCTTCGGAAGCGACTGCGCATGGCACGTCTGTACACACTCCTCTGTCTCGGTTGCCTGTTCCTCTCAGCTTCCCTGCGAGCGGCCGAACCGGCGGCGGTCGATCCGCTGTTGCTGTCGCCGTTGCCGTCTGGGCTGGTAATGCATGCGCGGATCGTGGATCCAGAGCGGCTCACGGAGCATCCACTGATGCAGCGGGTCTATGCCTTGCTCGAGACGAGCCAGGAGTGGCAGCGGACGAACTTGGAGACGACCGGACTGGTGCAGTTCACTGAGGCGTTTCGGTTCCTCGACAAGCAACTGAAGCAGGTCGGGATTGAAGGCGGCGTGAAGTCGCTTTGGAAACGGGGAGCCCTCGTGGCGATCGGTGAGGGGGGCGACAACCCGCCCGCTGCGGGAGTCTTTCTCGCCAAGGACGAGGCAACCGCGAAGGCCTTTACCGATATCCTTCAGCAATGGGCCGAGACGGAACTGGGGCTGAAGTACGAGCCGAAGGAGATTGACGGGACACCGGTTCTGGCTGCCGGGGATCTGCATGTGGCAGTGCTTGGCCATCGCGTCGTGTGGGCCAATCGGGCGGAGGCGATGGCGAAGGTGCTAGCCCATGTGAAGTCGGTCTCGACGGAAGCGATCGCGGCGAATGACCCGACGTTGCTGGCGGACATTCATGTCTCCTTGGCAGCGGTCCGCAAGAATCCCGACTTTGCGAAGGGCCTGGAAACGCCGGGGAGCGATGTGGGGCTGATCACGTTCTTCGGCGGTTGGATCGATCTGCTCAAGCGGCATGAACGGCTCACGATCGGGCTGCATGCGGGTGAGGGGGAAGCGATCATCATGCGGGCCGGGTTCCGTGAGTCAGAGACGAAGCGGCCCGAGGGATTGGCTCCCTTCTTCACGCACGGGGATGAGCGGATCGCCCCGCCGCTGCACCCGCCGGGAACGATGCAGAGCTTCTCGTGGTATCGCGACTATGCCGGACTCTGGAACAATCGCAAGGCGTTGTTCACCGAAGAAGTCGTCTCGAAAACCGAGAAGGCTGACGACGATGCGGGAAAGACTTTGCAGGTCTTTGGAACGAGTTTCAAACCGAGTGAACTGATCGCCCAACTGGGCCCACATCACCGCGTGGTCATCGCGGAGCAAGAGAAGGCCCCGTATGACAAGGTGATTGTCGAGAACGTGCTACCTGCGGCAGCCTTCTTGATCGATCTGCGGGACGAGGAGAAGTTCCGGAAGATGACTGACCCCTTCGTGCGGATTCTGGGCCTGATTCAAGGCGGCGAACAGAGCGTGCTCACCGTCCGCGAAGACTACAAGGGAGCCAGTGTCCTCAGCTTCATCTTTCAGGAAACCGATGCCGAGGTCCGCAAGCGGTCGCGTGACCAGTACAACTTCCGCGTTTCGGCGTCGATCACGCGGGGGCACTTCCTGATCGGGACGAACCCCACGATCGTCAGGGCGTTGATCGACGAACTCGACAAGCCCGCAGATGCGTTCCCCAGCCCTGGCTCGGTCACGGAGCGGCAGCAATTCAACTTCCCCGCCTTGGCCCGGCAACTGGGACGAATCAAGTCGAACGCGGCCCGGCGAATCGTTCTCGACACTGGCTGGACCGTCGAGAAGGCCGAGCACGAGTACCAGGTCGCCCTCGATCTGCTGGCGTCACTCGGGGAGGCGAACGTTCGCCTCGGCGATGATGAGGGTGGATTCGGGATCGAGTTGATCTTGGGAGTGAAGTAAGGCGTGCAACCAGAACTACGATCCCCGTAGGACGGCCTTTCCAGGCCGTCCCGAGCGAACGCCTCACTCACGAATGGCCGGACAGAGTGGATCGTGAGGTTGGCCTTCGCTCCGGGACGGCCTGGAAAGGCCGTCCTACGGGGATCGTAGTTCTGGTTGCACGCCTTACTTCACTCCCAAGATCAAC
>JAYSVZ010000710.1:0-10330 GCA_043718305.1 Planctomycetota bacterium
GCTGGCCCATTTCTTTTTCGTCTCTGTGGAAGCGATGACGATTCGCTTGGAGAGCTTGTCGCTGATTCCGAAAGGAGTGCGAGAGTATCTGAAGGAATCACGATTTGAAGTCCGCCGAGCCTCGGAGATGCTCGCTCTTCAGCAACACCCCGTCACTGACCAGCGATATCCAGATCGCTACCTGTTCCTGGCGGTGCATGCCTTCGATCGCGGCGACATCAGCGAAGGCGAACTGGCTTCGCTTCTCCATTGTGATCGTGTCACTGCCCGAGAAATCGTGGAGAAACACCTCACGACTAATGATGATGTCTCCGACGATGGTGTGGCGAGTCCCATGCGGTTTGAATCGAAGTCACAGGCATCCCTGCTGACTATGAAATAGAACGGAGCACGGATGTCCGATCAGATTGTCGATGCCTGCTGCCTGATTAATCTCTATGCAGCAGGCCCGCTTGAAGCCCTTCTTGCTGGTTGCAGAGGGATGTTTCATGTTTCGGACGAAGTACGAGCCGAGGCAACACTTTACCGGCAGCCTGATCCCGAGAATCCCTCCCTCCTTGTGCCAGCGCCGATTGACCTCTCGCTGGCGATCTTGCAAGGGCTCGTCCAGAAATGCCGCATCACGGGCGATGAAGAGTTGATGTTGTACGTGAAGTATGCGTCGCAGATTGATGATGGCGAGGCCAGTTGTCTGGCCATCGCCAAGTCGCGAGGCTGGATCGTCGCTACGGATGACCGCAAGGCGATTCGGCTGGCGACAGAATCCGAGATCGGAGTGGTGACGACTCCGGAACTGGTACAGCGCTGGGCGAATACGATCCAGCCTTCTGTAGGCGAGATCGAGCAAGTCGTCCGAAACATCGAAAGGTTTGCGAGGTTCCGTCCTCGAGTGGGGAGTCCGCTCTATGACTGGTGGACGGGGTTAGTCAATTCATAATCTTGGAGAAATGGACGAGTTGCAGGGGCAACGCCGTTGGTGATAGGACACTTCCGCAGTGGAGAACTAGAGTCGCCCAATGCCGCGCCCGCGCCACCCCGTGGCAAACCTGGGGCCGCTATGGCTTCGCCGACCGTTCCAGCGTCCCCTTCAGCAGCAGTTTCCCGGGCGGCTGGCATTCGTTGGAATTGCAGGCTTGGTAGCGGATGGTCAGGCTGACTGCGTCCTGCTTCCCCGTGAAATCGGCGGGAACTTGGATCGTGGTGTGGAGTTCCACGGTCCCTTCGTAGACGGACAGCGGCTCTTCGAAGCCTTCCGAAATGAACTCTGTTCCCGCTGGGTAGGTCACCTCACCCAAGACCGCACCGCTCGCGAATTCCGCCTTGAGTTCGGTCGCTTTCAGGAACTTCGGCTTCGCGGGGTTGGCGTTGATGTGCCATCCCTCCTTGATCCGGATGCGGACGACGACGGGAACCTGGGCCCCGGGAGCAAACTGCGTGGCGTCAACCATCGCTTCCGCGTCGATGAGGGGGTGTTGAGTCGCATCCTCAGCCGTGGAGCGCGCGAAAACCGTGAGCAGTGGAGAGTCGGTCCCGGGTACGGGAACTGGCTGGGGCATCGGGACCGGCTTGGTCGGTGACACGGCTTTCGGCGGCATTGTTTTTTGCGGCACCGGTTTCGGCAGACCCGTTCCCGCCACAGTCGGAGCCTCCCCCGCCTCACCAAACGCGGTCAGGTACTCAGCTAGTCCAATGGCCATGTAGGAATACCCAGCCGGGCTGCGGCTGATCTGCGGGGCAAAGGTCTCGAAGGTCTTGCGAGCCGAGTCGCGATAGCGATGGTCCCCGGTCAGCTTCGCGACTCGAACGAGAAGCCGGGCGGCCTGGCTATTGCCGGACGGAATCACGGCGTCATAGGCGTTCTTGGGGCGGGCGAGCAATTCCTCATGCCGGACCGATGTGGAGAAAAATCCCCCCCGCGGATCGGCACACTGTTCGATCATCTCGTCAATCAGCCGGCGGGCTTCGGTCAACCAGCGGTCATCTTCTGTCGCCTGATGCAAGGCGAGTAAGCCGCCGATCAAGGCTGTGTAGTCTTCCAGGTAGGCTGGGATTTTCGCCTTCCCGCCATGCGTGACGTGCAGGAGTCGACCGTCGTCGCTGTGTGCCTGGGTGAGCAGGTACTTCGCCGTCCGCTCGGCAGCATCCAGGTATTCCCGCCGCTGAAACGTCTGGCCCGCTTCCGCAAAGGCCTGGATCGCCAGCCCGTTCCAGTCGGTCATGAGCTTGTCATCTTTGAGCAGCGCGGGCCGCTGTTCCCGAGCCCGCAGGAGCTTCGCATTGATCCCCGCAAGGCGCTTCTCCAATTCCCCGACGGGCAACCGCAACGCCTCGGCGGCATTGGGAATCGACTGCGGCAGATGCAGCACCGACCCGACTTCGAACGGCGATTTCTCGTTCAGCCCGTAGACCACTTCCGCGATCGGGGATTCGTCTTTCGTGAGCAGCGTTGCCACTTCGGCAGGGGACCACACGTAGTATTGCCCTTCGACCCCGTTGCTCTCGGCATCGAGCGCCGCGTGAAACGCCCCTTCCGGCCCGCGCATGTCACGCAGCAAGAACTCCAGTGTCCCCTCAGCGACTTGGCGATACCCCTTCAAACTCGTCCGGGCATATGCCCGCGTGTAGACGCTCGCCAGTTGGGCATTGTCATACAGCATCTTCTCAAAATGCGGCACGAGCCACTGCCGATCGGTTGAGTAGCGATGGAAGCCGCCCCCCAGATGGTCGCGCAGCCCCCCTTGCTCCATCCGCGTCAACGTCATGTCGAGCTTCCGCATCAGGTCGGGAGCTGACTCCGCAAACGGCCCGATCGTCTGCAACAACTCCAGCCGCGACGGGATCGGGAACTTCGGCGTATCCGGTGACGCCGCCGAGAAATCGAATCCGCCGTGTTCGGGATCGTGAGCTGCGGCGACTGCCTCCAGAACCTGTTCCACGAGCTCGGGACCGAGGGGGATTTGTTCCAGTGACAAGGGGGGCGCACTGAGACGTTTGACCTCTTTCGTGATGAGGGCTGCGGTCTCATCCACGCTGGCCCGCTTGTCGACCCAGGCGGCCTGGATACTTTTCAAGACGGTTGGAAAGCCGGGCCGTCCTGGCATGTCCTCGGGAGGAAAGTACGTCCCACCGGCGATCGGTTTCCCATCCGGGGTGAGAAACATCGACAGCGGCCACCCGCCCCCCTGATCCGAGCCCGCCAATTGCAGATAGACCTGCAAGCACAGCATGTACAAATCATCGAGGTCGGGCCGCTCTTCCCGGTCGACCTTGATGCAGATGAAGTGCTCGTTCAGATACGTCGCGATGGCTTCGTTCTCGAAGACCTTGCGCTCCATCACATGGCACCAGAAGCAACTGGTGTAGCCGATCGACAGAAAGATCGGCTTGTCCTCGGCTTTGGCCTTTTCCAGGGCTTCCGGGCCCCACGGATACCAGTCGACCGGGTTATGCGCATGCAACCGCAGATAGGGGCTGCTCTCCTGGGCCAAGCGATTCGTGTGCTTGTGAGCGACCGGCGGGTCCGCGTTCACACCGGGCAGCGTCCCCATGAGGACGACACCCAGAAACACCAGCGATGAAATGCATCCTGCTCGCGACACGATGAGCCACTCCCTTGCGACAGACAACTGCGGAAGTTTACCGCAGTCGCCGGATACGAAGCGATAGGGATTGCAAGTTCGCGATCAATCTCGTTCCACGCGGTGAGGTTGGAGTCCAGGCTTTAGCCTGTCCGGAGCAGCCTGAAGGCTGGACTCCAACTCCGTTTCATGGGGCGAAAGACCTTCCGGCGTGACGCCGGATGCTCGCCGTGACTACTTCTTCTTCGCGTCGCCCCCTCGGATTCGCTTGTTGTACTCCTCCGAAGCTTGGCGGTACTTGTTCGGTGCGGGACGGCGGTTGGAGCCGGTGCTTTCCGTGGCTTTTCGTTCGTGGTCGCCGCCTGATTTGAACTGGCCCTCGGATTCCAGATCGATCCCCTTGAGCAGCTCATCGAACTGCCGCTGGCGGGACTGGGACTCGGGTGAGTTCGCATCGCTGGCGTTGTTGAGGCGCTGGTCGAGTTGCTTGAGGAAGGCGTCGAGTTCCTCTTCATCGTTGAAGCCCAGCTTGTTGATCTCCTCGGGCGAGAGATCACCTCGACTCAGATCATCCTGGATCTCCTTGAGAGCGAGAGCTGCGGCCCTCCTCTTGTTTTCCAAGTCGACCGCTTCGTCGGGACCGTGCGCTTGGCCATCGCCGGGGGTTCCTTCGGGATTCTTGTCGCCGGTTCGGGAACCGCCGGAGTCCCCCTTGCCCGGGTTGCGGGCGGGGCTAGAGCCGCTTCCTTTTTGGTCTTCGGAGGCTTCCCCGGGAGCGCTGGCTCCCCCTTCGCCGGGTTTCCCAGGCTTACCGGGTTCTCCGCCCTCTTGGGGGGCCTCGCCGGGTTTTCCCTTCTCGCCGCCGGGTTCACCGGGCTTTTGACCTTCGCCGGGTTTGCCGCCAGGGGCTTTCTCGTTCGGACCATCTTGGCCGGGCGGTTTATCGCCGGGCTTTTCACCGTCGCCGGGTTTGTCGTTTGATGGTTCGCTGGGCGCTTGACCACCGGGCATCGGCTTTTGGCCGGTTGGCATGTCCGAGGGCTTCTTGCCAGTTCCCTGTTGCTTCTCACCTTCGCCCGGTTGATCACCTTCCCCAGGCATATCGCCACCGGGCTTGTCGCCGCCCGATTTGTCTCCGGGTTTATCACCACCGGGCATCGGCTTTTGGCCGGACGGGTCGTCAGCGGTCGGGGCATCCGCTGGCGGCATATCGCCGGTCTCTGGTTTGCCAAGTCCGCTCGGATTCTTGCCAGTCCCGGGCTTTGACGGCTGGCCAGGGTTCTCCACCGGCTTCTCGGGTTGTCCCGATTGCTCCTCGGCTGAATTTTCCTTCGGAGGCATGTCGCCTTGCTTCTCATTTCCCGGCTGCCCTGGTTCACCGGGGGGCATGTCTCCGGCTTCGGGTTTGTCGCCGGGTTGCTCCGGCTTATCGGACGGACCGGGCTTCATCGGGTCCGTATTCTTTGGCCCCGGCTTCTTGGGGCCGGGATTTTTCGAAGGTCCTTCCGGTCCCGGTTGCTCAGGTGTCATCGGCTCTTGCGGGTCGCTCGAGGCTTCTCCTGGATTCGATTTCTCACCCAGCATCGGCTCCCCGGGTTGCTCGCCCGGTTCTTTGCCAGGATTCGGCTGGGGTTTCTCATTGGTCTTAGGCTTCATCGGCGCAGGATTCTCAGGCCCCGGCTCCTCACCTGGATTATCTTTGGGCATCGGTTGCTCGCTCGGTTCCGTCCCCGGCATCGGCGCGGGCTTCTCATCCGGCTCACCCGGCTCGGTCGGATCATTTGGCATCGGCTCATCACCGGAGCCTGGCTTGGTCCCCGGTTCTTTCGGCTTGTCTTGCGGTCCCTTCGGCATCGGCTGGGGACCGTCCGAATTCTCGCCCGGTTGCGTGCCGTCCGCGTTCGGCATCGGCTTCTCATCCCCCGGCATCGGTTCATTACCGACCGGCTTCGCGGGATCGACTTCTGGTTTCGGGCCGGTCTTCGGCTGCGATGGATCAGGCTTGGTTCCCGGCTCGTTCAGGCCCGGCTCCGGCTTCGTGGGATCGGGCTTCGACCCATTGGGCATCGGTTTAGAGGGATCGGCCCCCTCGGGCATGCCATCTTTCGGTCCTCTCGGCTCGGTCTCGCTCGGCTCCTTCTGGCCCAGCTCCGGTTTCTCACCTAGCTTCGAAGAATCCTTCGGCCCCGGCTTGGTCGACTTCTCGCCTTCTTTGGGGCGTGTCTTGTTGGACGGATCACTCGCCTTCGGTGGATTGTTCGCGTCATCACCCGGCATCGGTTCAGTACCCGGATCGCTCGGCGGCGTGTCGGTCATCGGGTCGGTCGATTCGCTCGGCATCGGCTTCTTCGGCCCTTGGTTCTCTTTCCCGCCGGTCCCGTCCGAAGGCTTTGCCTGTGTCTCGCCGGGACGCGATTCATTAGGCATCGGCTTAGGTTCAGGCTCGTTCTCGCCCGGTTCCTTCGGCTTCTCGGCCTGCTTTCGCTCTTCCTCCCGTTCCTTCTGTCGGCGCAGCAGGTTCTCCAGCGCCTCGTCGGGCGAAATCTTCTCCTTGCGCTCTTTCGGCTTGTTCGGCTGCGGCTGCCCCTTGGGAGGCGTTTGGTTCGGTTGCGGCTGACCGTTGTTCGGTTCGGTTGCCGGATTCGGTTGTGGCTGTCCGGGATTCTGATTCGGGTCGTTCGGCTCGCCGGGCTTTGCCTGATCCGGTGGCGATGACCCGTCCTTCGGCTGCCCCGGTTGTGGTTTACCCTTTTGCGGTTCGTTCGGCTGTGGCTGCCCTTCACCGGGATTGCCGGGTTGTTGTTCCTGGCCGGGGTCGTCTTGGTTCGGCATCGGGCGGGCCTCGTCGCCCGGCTTCCGTTCACCGTCCTCCGGCATCGGCTGGTTCGGCATCGGCTCTTCGCCCGCTGGTTGTTCCTTGGGCTGGTCCGGTTCGGTCGGGTCCATCGGCTCTTGCGGAGCCCCCTCCGCCGGTGGGTCGTCCGGCGGATTCGTCGCCTGTTCGGCCTCAGCGATCTTTTGGTCGGCAGCCTGCTCCTGCTCGGCTTGCTCCTGTTGTGCCTGCTGCGGAGCGACCGGCTCGATGACGGTCATCGTGATTCGCGGCGACCGGGTCAGGTTCCCCAACCGGTCTGCGAACGGCTGGAAGTTGTCCTTCGCCTCGAGCCAGAACGTCAACTTTTTCCCCGGCTCGACGGCAAACGGCTCCAGCCTCAGCAGGTGCTTACCGCGCGTCTTCGCCTCAAACGGAGGAGCATCAAACAGTAACTCCTGCTTCGGGAGCAACTCTCCATCCTTCTCATATCGCAGCACGACCGACTTCAGCAAGAAGTCCGGATCACTCGCTTCAAAGGCGATCGGCACCGTCCCGTTGGCGGGCATCTCCATGTCGGCGGTCGGATAGAGAATGTCGAGCTTCGGCGGCAGGTCCGCCCGAATCCGCTGCGTGTGCAAGGTCGGGACCGTAACCAGTTCCTCGCCATCGCTCGACTTCCGCAGAAGCTGGATGCGATAGAACCGGGGGAAGGTGGCGTCGGTGCGGAACTTGAGTTGCCATGTCGCAGAGAGATGGACCCCGCCCTCGATCGTCATCGGAAGTTCTTCCGCTTTGATCGAGGTGTCCTCGGTGTCGGAAAAGAGGATCGTCGCCCGGTCGATCTTCATGTTGGCCAAGGCCCGCACGGTGACGGTCGTCCCTTCCCAGGCATCGATCGCCGACTCCGGCTGGGTCCGGTCTTCGAGGCCCATATAGGTCGGGTAGTCGTAGTCGATCTCGCTCACGTTGGCGGTCGGCGGTTGCCGGACGGTGATCGAGTAGGTCGGCGAGGAAGCATCCCCCGCCTCGACGCGGTAGGTCAAATTCTGCAGCAGCCCCGCTCCGTTTTCGCCCACGAGCCGGGCGCGGAACCGGTTGACGCCCTCACCGGTGTCCTGCAGCTTGATTGGCTCATCCACGACGCGGCGGTCCGCCGTCGTATAAAGCAGCCGGACTTCTTCGGGGATCACCCCGCTCAGTTCGGCGGTGATGTCCGGCGTCGAGTGGGCCAAGACCGTCACATCGCCGGGGGCCACCTTGAGAATCGCCGTTCGCGTACTCGGAGCGACCTGAGCCATGGGGAACAACGCTCGCCATGCCGACGAGACCAGACTCTTGGGGCTGGCCACGGTGTAAACGCACAGAACAAAGACCAGACCAAGCAGCGCGTACGAGAGCTTGGTTAGCATGTGCCGATCGACGGCGTCATCGATGTTGACTCGCTGCAAGCTGACCGCAGCCCGGCGTTCCATCGACTCGATGATGGCCGGGGAGACGGGACGACCGGCCTGCTTCAAGTCGATCAACGTGAGCAAGCTGCTCTTGAGTTCTGGCGAGGCGCCTTCCAACTGCGTCGCGGCATAGAGCTGGGAAATCCGCTGCGTGAAGGGTTGAATGAGTTTGTGCCAGACCCACCACCCCAGGCCCATCACAAATCCGGTCCACAGCAGATACCGCGCCGTCGACCCCCAGCCGCCGCGAATCACCCAATGATCGGTCACAACGAACAGCAGCAAGTAAGCCGCGATCAGCAATACCGCTCCGACCGCTCCCGTGAGGAGATCGGCCCCGCGAATCCCCTGGCGGGCGAGCTTGAGCTGGAACTGGATGTACTCTTCGAAACCAACGTACGGTCGCCCGTCGTTGGTCTCCGAAGGAGGTGCTTTCATCGTCGACGACATCGGGAAACCCCTTTCGTCCGAAGCTGGCAGGCAAAGTCACCGGACTCGCAGTGCTAGGCGATTTCCTAGCACCCCTCTCCCCCTGAAAGAGGGGTTGGGGGTGAGGGAGAGTGTCGAGACGACTCCCAAAACCGCACGATCCCACGCCTGCATTCTACTCGACGCTCACCCCCGCCGAAACGTTCCCTGGAATCGGGCCGCCCTCAGAATACGGTCGGAAAGGTTGCTGTGACTGGAATAATCGGATCGGAGCGGCGGAATTCCGCCGGATTTCCAGCACGAAGGGACCATCCCGATCATAGTGGAAACGAGTACCCACTGGAGACTTTCACAGTCACTTTCGTGGCCGGGTCCAGCATGTCGGTCGACGGGCTATGGATGCTAATCTTGAAGTGTTCCTTGGCCCCGGCTTTGATGTCGGACTGAAGGTGCTCCGTGGCCTCGCTCAAGAAGCCCCCTTGGGCGTCATAGAATTCAGCCTGCACCGTGACACCGCTCCAGTCATGGCGTCCCTCGTTCGTTGCCAGCCCCACGATCTCCAGGGCATGGGCTCCCGGTCGTTTCTGGATATCACTGACGGTCACTTCCTTCGTAATATCTCCCTTGAAATAGGTCATCCGGGCCAATGGCCAGAATCCAATGAGCATGACGGGGATCATCAACAGGAGCTGTTTCTTGCCCCACGACATGTTGAGGTTCGACATTTCGGCACCGCAGTTGGAACATTTCATCTTGGCCTGCATGACGGAATCCTTGAACGAGTGAAGGGGTTGCCGATTCTCAGTCGGGTCTTCTCCCTTGTCAACGATCACCGATGCACACCCAGCATTCACGGCTTCGATGCGTGGACGCGGACTTGGTAGGTTCCTTCGTTGTTGGCGATGTCGTCATCGCGATCATTGACTCGAAAGTAGACTGTTCCCGAAGCCGGAACGATCAAGTGAGTCGTGGCCCCCACATCGAAGAACTCCCAGTGTGACACCCGCTGATCGGGAGCGGGTATTGTTCGCAGGATCGCCCCGCGAAGGCGACCGATCGGCTGGCCTTGGGCGTAGCGGATGCTGATTCCCAGCGGTTCACTGACCCACGGTTTGGTCGTCTGGGCGAGGGTCACGCGACCGGTGGCTGTGAGCTCGATCGCTTGGCCCGCTTCGATGCGGATGCCGGAGCTTTGCCAGCCGCGTGCCGCCTCTACATCGCAGGTGGCTTGCTCAATAACCGGCTTCCCGGTCGTGAACGGAACGACGTGCCGCTCCAGGTCGTACCCGTAACACAACTCCTCCCGGAACAGCTCCCACTCCGGACCAAACACGAGCGGGTGAGCTGCTCGCAGTCGTTCGAAGGCCACTGCAAAGCGACTGCCGTTTCGTTCGCGACAGAGCGTTCGGAATTCGTCTCGTGTCTCGGGATGTCGGGCCAGAAAAGTGCAGAAGGCCCAGGACCAGGCATACGGCGTCGTCCGCGACTCACCGAACTCCCGGCTGCCCAGGCGGGCCACTTGTTGCGAAGTCAGCCCCCGCCCGGCAAGGCACTCTTGGCGAAGCATCTCGATCCGCCCGAATCCATGGGCTCCCTCAGCTGAGGCCGGGATCACCCCCACGCGGAACTCCGGGGTCAGTTCGTGTGTCCCGAAGTATTCGGCCATCCCTTCCAAGAACCAGACCGGAGGATTGTCGGTATCCTCACCGCACATCATCACGCAGTGCGTCGCCTCGTGCAGCAACAGATGACGGCGATAGTAGTCCCAAGGCTGGTCATCCATCCAGAACTCGTAGTTCTTATGGACACCGTGAATCTTTGTCGGGGCTCGATCGACGAGGCCCGCCGCCGCGAAGACCGCCGGGTCGAGCATCACATAGCCGGTCAGTTGGAACTTCAACCCATTCCGCGCGGGCGGGACTGAACCAAGCTGGGCTTCCCAGAGCGGCCAGACCTGGTCGACGAGTCCCACGAGTTCGCGCGACTGCTTCTCGGGGAGATCGGCAAAGAGCATCAGCCGCTCGGAATCGTAACGCCGGATGCCGAGCTTCTGGACC
>JAYSVZ010000072.1:0-26648 GCA_043718305.1 Planctomycetota bacterium
GCAATTACCGAACTGGTCTTCAGTGTCAGATTTGGAACACTAATCCACGCGAATCAACACTCATCCGGAGCCGAATTATGAGATACTGCTCAATCGTAAGGCTCTTCGGGATGAGTGAAGATGAGTGAAGATGAGTGTTCCCCATTCCGGGTTGAGGGTGAATTCTTACGGTGTGGCTTCGAATTACCTTCTGCAAGGTGACACACTGGCCAGCCGTGAATGGGACCGATGGGACCGGCTGACAACCGATCAGCGTGCATGGATTTGATGAATTGGTATCATCGCCTCCCTCGCTCAGTCACGTCCCGGAGTTTTGAAGATGACCATTCGTCGGTTGACCTTTGTCGCCATGCTCTGCGTGATTGCCACGATCGGGGAGCCTCTGAGGGCAGACGAGAACGCCGTTCCGACAACGCCCGTCATCGCGAAGGCCCGCCCTCGGCCCGAGTTTCAGTACAAATCCGAAGGAATCGAAGTCCCGGCTGCCTCTGCCGACGAGCTCAAAGTCACCGTATTTGGCCCCGAGAGCATTCTCGCCGCCCGAAAATACCTCGACGATGGAGCCAACGCGTGGGTTCGGTCGCGAAACTGTGTCGCCTGCCACAGCACGGGGGCCTATATGGTGGAGCGGCCCGTCCTCACGCCGCAACTCGGAAAGCCGAGCGAAGAGGTGCTGGCCGAGTTTATCGAGAGTATCCCCGCCAAGGTCGGCGAGCCGCAAATCAAAGACGGTGTCAAAACCTTCGGGCACTCCATTCAGACCGTCTGGTGCAGCTCCGGACTCGCTTCGTGGGACAAACATGTGACCGGATCGACTTCGGAACACACTGATCGGGCCTTGCGTTTGGCCCTGCAATGCCTGGCTGATGAGGGTTTTGTGAAGACGATCGACCAGGTCGAAATCCCTTACATCACGACCGATTTTGACCTGACTGTGCAGACCGCGCGGGCAGTGGCGACAGCCCCCGGCTGGTTGGCGTCAGTGAAAGATTCGGAAACGCTGGAACGCCTGGAGCGGATGAAGAACTACCTGAAACAGCATGCCCCGATCAACGATTATGAGCTTGCGGGGAAGCTGCAACTGTCGGTTTATCTGCCGGAACTGGTCACTCCCGAGCAGAAGGCCGCCGCGATCGCCATGCTCTGGCGGCAGCAACTTCCCGATGGCGGCTGGTCGACCCGGCGGATGTCGGACGTCAAGCTGTGGCACCCGAAGATGGACCCGCAGGTCGTGACGATGATCGAATCGGAGCCAGACGCCGCCGCTCCGGGGAGCGACCCGTACATGACGGGCTACGCAATTGTGCTGCTCCGCGAGGCGGGCGTGGAGGCTGCGGACGAGCGAATTCAAAAGGGAATTACGTGGCTCAAGACCAATCAGCGGGTCTCCGGTCGGTGGTGGATGAAGTCACTGTTTCGCGATACTTACCACTTCAGCACCTACATCAGCACGGCTCAGGCTCTGCGGGCGTTGGCCCTGTGCGGAGAAATCCCTCCGCTTCTCGCCGACTGACTTTTCCGAAACCGGTGTGGGTTGCTTGACCCTTTGCATTGGCACCGGTAGACTGCCCGACTTCCCAAATTTGGCCTCCGGGCCGAGTGTCTGGACTGGAAAGCGTCAGACGACATGCCGACCATCAATCAGCTCGTCCGCAAACCGCGGAAGAAGCAATCCCTCAAGTCGAAGACTCCACTGCTGGAAGGCTGCCCGCAAAAGCGGGGAGTTTGCTTGCAAGTGCGGACGATGACTCCGAAGAAGCCGAACTCGGCTCTGCGGAAGATCGCCCGTGTGCGCTTGTCCAGCGGCAAGGAATTGACCGCCTACATCCCTGGTGAAGGCCACAACCTGCAGGAGCATAGCATTGTGCTCGTGCGTGGGGGCCGTGTCCGCGACCTTCCCGGTGTGCGGTACAAGATCGTCCGCGGCGTGCTCGACACCCTCGGCGTGTCAAACCGCAAGCAAGCCCGTTCCCGCTACGGGGCCAAGCGTCCCAAGGCCAAGTAGTCCGCAGCGAAGTAGTCCGCCATTGCGGTGGGTTGATTCACAGCAGTGTCCGTGATCGGAAAGTCAGATGTCGAAGAGCTTTACAGCCAGCGAAGACCAGTTGCAGCCCGACGCCCGGTTCGGGTCGCTGCTTGTCTCAAAGTTCGTCAACTGCATGATGCGCGACGGCAAGAAGAGCAAGGCGATTGCCGTGTTCTACGACGCCATGGACATCATCCAGAAGAAGCTTCCCGAAGCCAATCCACTGGAAGTCTTCCAGGTGGCTGTCGACAACGTCAAGCCCGCGATCGAAGTTCGGTCGAAGCGCGTCGGTGGGGCCACCTATCAGGTTCCGACGCCGGTCGGTTCCCGCCGTCAACGGGCTTTGGCGATCCGCTGGATTCTCGAAGCTTGCCGCGGACGCAAGGGACGCGGCATTGCGGTCTCACTGTCCGACGAATTCATGGCGGCCTTCAAGCGTGAAGGGGCCGCGATGACCAAGCGGGAAAACGTCCACAAGATGGCCGATGCCAACAAGGCGTTCGCGCACTTCGCGTGGTAATACCGCAGTCGCTCGCGACTGCCGGGTAGTCCTGCAAAGACTACAGCGAGATCACACTGATTCACCAAAGGAGGGCTCCGGCAACGGGGGCCTCCTTTTGCATTGGCGGGAGTGGCTTCGAGGTGAGTGAGCAACTCCCCTCCGGCTCCCCTCTCCCCCGGGAGGGGGGTTGGGGGTGAGGGCCGCGTACCAGACAACTTCCGCCCCGAGACTGATGTGAATTGCGACCTCGCTGACCGCACGTGAGATGACTGACAAGCGACGCCGAAACCACTCGTTTTTCTGGTGATGCCTACGAGGCTCAGCTCACTCATTTTGAAAAGTGCCCCAGCGGGAGTCTTCTCGCCACTCCCCCAGCCCCTCTCCTAGAGGGAGAGGGGAGCCGGAAAGGGCGAGTCATCCTTCATCCTTCATCCTTCATCCTTCATCCTTCATCCTTCATCCTTCATCCTTCATCCTTCCCTCCCCCTGCCATGTCCTCACCCTCCATCGACAAGATTCGCAACATCGGCATCGTGGCCCACATCGACGCCGGGAAGACCACGACGACTGAGCGGATTCTGTTTTACACCGGCGAGTCCCACAGGATGGGGAACGTCGACGATGGCAATACCGTCACCGACTTCGACCCCGAAGAGGCCCAGCGCGGAATCACGATCTACTCGGCGGCCATCTCCTGCCGCTGGAAGGAGTGCTTCCTCAACCTGATTGATACGCCGGGCCACGTCGACTTCACCGCCGAAGTCGAACGCAGCCTTCGCGTCCTGGATGGGGCTGTGGTGGTTTTTAGCGCGGTGGAAGGGGTCGAGGCCCAGAGCGAAACGGTTTGGCGACAAGCCAACAAATACAACGTTCCTCGTCTGTGCTTCATCAACAAGATGGACCGCATCGGAGCCAGTTTTGAACGCGTGCTGGAGCAGATGCGGCGGCGACTGAATGCCGAACCGCTGCCACTTTTCATCCCGATGGGAGCCAGCACGACATTCAAGGGGATTATCGACCTAATCGAGCAGAAGGCGATGTACTTCGACACCGCCTCGTACGGCAAGAAGATCGAAATCACCGACATCCCCGAGGAGTACCAAGCCGTAGCGGCCGAGTGGCGCGCGAAGCTGATCGAAGCGGTCGCGGTCCTGGATGATGCGGCGATGGAGATTTACCTGAACGATGGGGAACTCCCGGTCGAGAAGATTCACGAACTCCTGCGGATGGCGACCCTGCAAGGCAAAATCCAGCCAACTTTCTGCGGGACTTCGCTGCATTTTTGCGGCGTCCAGCCCGTCCTGGATGGGGTCAACCGCTACCTCCCCAGCCCGCTTGATCGCCCGCCGGTTTCGGGCGAAAATCCAACCGCGCGCAAGGAGTCAGAGCGGCTCGTGACGCGCAAGCCCGACGCGGAAGAACCCTTTTCCGGACTGGTCTTCAAGATCCAGGCGGATAAGCACGCCGACCTCTGCTGGGTCCGCGTTTACTCGGGCGTCCTGAAGAGCGGTTCGCGGCTTCTCAATCCACGGACGGGCAAGAAGGAACTGATCAGCCAGCTCTGGCATATCCAGGCCGACGCGCGCGAGAAGCTGGAGATCGATTTCGTCGGCCCCGGTGGGATTGCGGGCGTGATCGGGCCCAAGGATGTTGTCACGGGCGACACGCTGTGCGATCAGAAGCATGGGATCTTCCTGGAATCGATCGTCTTCCCTGAGACGGTGATCTCGGTGGCCGTCGAGCCGGAGACGGGGGATGACCGCAAGAAGCTGGAGGAGGCTCTCGCCCGCTTGGCCAAGCAAGACCCGACCTTCCGGGCCAAGGTCAGCGAAGAGACCGGCCAGACGATCATCAGCGGCATGGGGGAACTCCACCTGGAGGTGCTGCAAAAGCGGCTGCTGCGGGACTTCAACCTGAATGTGAAGGTCCACAAGCCCCGCGTCTCCTACCGCGAAACCGTCCGGTCCAAGGCCGAAGGGCAAGGCGATTTTCACCGGGCTGTCCAAGGCACAGTCCAGCGGTTCGGGATCAAGGTCCGCGTCGAGCCCTTCGAGGGAAAAGACCCCGTCACCGTCGGCAGCATCCTCAAGCCGGACGAGGTGCCCGTCGACATTGCCCGCCTGATTCATCAAGCCGTCCTCGAATCGGGCCAGTCGGGCGGCATGGTCGGCTACCCTCTGATGCACGTCAAATTCACCGTCGTTTCCGTCGACTACACCATCGGCGAATCGACCGAAGAAGCGATCCGCACAGCCGTCTCCCAAGCCGTCCACGCCACGCTGACCAAGGCCGATGTGGGCCTGCTGGAGCCGATCATGAAGATCGAAGTCGTGACCCCCGCCGAGTTCATGGGCAACATCCAAGCCGACCTGAACCAGCGGCACGCCCGAATCATGGGAGCTGAGCCGAGAGACCACCTGACCGCGATCGAAGCCGAGGCCGCCCTCTCGCGAATGTTCGGGTACTCAACGCAAGTGCGAAGCCTCTCCCAAGGCCGAGCCAGCTACAGCATGGAACCGCTCAAGTACGACTTTGCTCCGCAGTCGGTGCTGGACGAGATGCTGGGACGGTAGGGGGAAGTGACCTGCAGATTGCAATGGAGTAGATTTCATGCTTAATCCGGAACCACTGTTCCACAAATGGCTTACGGTTCAATATCCAATGTGATTGCAATCCCCCCACTTCTGGTAAAAAAACATGCCACTTTTTTTACTCGACCGAGTCGCAGTAAACGTTGCTTGAATGGATCAGAGTCTGCCCATGAATCCACAATCGCTCAACGACCACTCTCCAAGACGGTTGGAGCCGATCGATGGTGGTTTGTTCGCCTTCGTTCCGTCCCCATTGCCCGCTACAGCGATTTTTCCCGATCGACTTTGGCCATTGCTGGCGGATGTGAAGCAGCGTCTTGGGCTTCTGGAAGGGGTCGGGCGTTCACTTTCCAACCCTGGACTGCTGCTGCGTCCTTTGCAGACCCGAGAAGCCCTGCAGTCGACACGATATAAATCACCGCCAAAGAGTAGGCCGAACGAACAGGTTAAGCCGCACGGACAAGTGGCGCGAACTACGACAGACGATCAACGTAGCCGCAAACTTTTGCAGGCCGAAAACCCGCCGCTTGTCCGGGTCGGCTTGAACCGCTTGTTGGGCATTCTTTTGTCTTGGTTTTCCTGTTTCACCGTTCGATGGTCAGTCGACTTCTATTGGCTGGGGGGAAACAACGGTTCCTGACACCTTAGTTTCCTTCACGAAAGCCCCCCGGCATCGCGGTTCTCCTCTTCCCGCTGTGTGGCACAGGTAGGCTCGCTCTCGAGCCTTCCTGTGGGTGACGAAGGAACAGGAGGTGTCAGCAGTGCTGGATTGAGAACAAACCTCCTGTTCCTTCGTCACCCAGACATCCAAAGCAGCGTCTTGGCCACCCCACCTTGACTTCGAACTTCCTATAGGTGCCACCCGATATAATTTTACCGAATATGCGATTGACATGCGAACGAGATCGAGTAAACTAACCGTTGAAGACTCTTGTCGAGTGATGCCGACCTTCGGTCTGAAGGGGCGTGAGAGTTTCCAGATGCGTGAGCGTTGACTATGTCAGTTGTCTCGACCGAATGTTTAAGGTCAGGCAAATCGGTGTTCAGGAGCGTACCCCTTGGAACTGCCCCCCCCCACACACACTCCTTGCAAAGTGCGGAACATTTGCGTTATCAGGTCCAGTTTTCGGCATAGTGCGTGTGGAGTATTCGGAGCCTTTCAGGATCGTAAAGTCGCAGGGAGGTTTCGCCCTGCGTTGCCTCCTTTCTGTTTTGATCCTGCTGACGAGCAGTCAATGCCTGATCTCCGCTGAAAATCCTCTGTCTGGATCGGAAGAGGCATTTGTCAACCAAGCCGTTAAGGCGTTCGAAAAGAATGACTATGTGACGGTGGAATCAAGTCTCGACAAATTTCGCCTTCTGATCGGTTCCAGGGCGATTCCCGATGATGTCGAACTGACTGTTTCCGACCTGCAATTCCGAACACTTCTGGCACAAGTGCAAAAAAAGTTCTGGATGAACATGCCACCAGCGATCGCAGACGATGAGCTCGCCCGCGAATTGCTTAAGATCGATGATGTGACGCAACGAGTTGTCGGAGTCTTGACGAAGCAGGTGAAGAAGTTTGAAGAGATGAAAGCCGACACAGCCATTTTGATGTCGGTGGCTCGTATTCAGCGGATTTACCTTGATCGAGCGATCGCGCTGAGGACCATGAAGAGATACGAGAAAGCCGTACTGGAGCTCGATCAAGTCGATCAATACCGAAAGAATTACGAGGAGCATTCCGAAGATCCGATTCACATTGAAACAGTCACTCCTCGTGGTATCGAGCGCCTCCCCTCGACACGAGGTCAGTCAGTCGGTTTCTATGGGCGCCAAGTCGTTCTGGAGGAGCGGATTTATACATACAAGCATTGGAAGATGGATGACCCAATGCTCGCGGAGCCCAAGGAAAAGCTGATCGATTATCTCCACGAGTTTACGGAGACTTGGCCGGAGCATGGTTCATCATTTAACTACGCCTATGACATGATGCAGCTCAATGGAAAATTCGACATGAGCCAATGGAACAGCATCATGGAGGCATCAAAAGACAAGACAACGACAGTCTACCAAAGTAACCGGATCTCCTTGGCCAACCAACACTTTTTTGAGGCGCGTTATCCAGAGGCCAAGAAAATCTACGAATCCGTCCTGAAATCCGGGCGCTGTCCCCCCAATCGTCTCGCGGAAGTCTACATGCTGTTGGGAGACATCTGCTCTGCGGATCACCAGCACGAGGAAGCTAACAAATACTACAAATTGTCCAAAAGCCATGGCGATCAGTTCAAACACGTCGACTCGATGATCGCATCCAATGAGACACAGATACCCATAAAGCCCATACCGTCCCCTTGGTGGCGGTTCCCATTCGTTCTTTTGAACGTGGTTGGGATTGCAGTCGGTGCAATACTCCTGATTCGAAGGACTCAGCGCTCTCCAAGAACGGAGTAACCCATGCGATCCATGATCCTCTCACCTCTGGTGCTGATTCTCTGTCTGCTCTCAACTTCTTCCGCCAACGCGGCTTGGGAGTGGTGGCATCACATGAACAACATGCCCGGTGGGTATTCCGCCGACCTCACTTACGGTCTCGCCACATGCAGCCACACAGACTCCAGTGGGAATTTTGTAGTGACCGCATCGAACGTTGAAAGGAATATCGTGCTGGCGACTTTGCCTGGAAGTGGAGCCCAATTGAGTAATGGGACCTGTTACGCCGAACATACGATTGAGCTGGATGCCGCTGCTTCATTCACGAAGTCACTCTCTGTGTCTGCGTCCCAGTCTTCCGGTGGAAGTGTGACAGTTGGTGGTGGCGGTGGATACGAAGCCGGACAAGCAGCGAAAGGGCACGTGGAAGGTCATATCGAGTATTCAAAAAATTGGGATTGGACAGTCACGAATACTTACGAGGAGTCCTGGACTGGCTCGGCAACCACTACGATCAAGTGGCCAGAATCTGGACAGAAGCAATGTACGGGGCCCGGTGCATCTGTGACACGACTTGCGTATATCATGGGCCACCGGGCGACTGTTACAGTCGAGAATCGACAATTTCACCGGTGTACGCTCAGATATCTTGCCAACAGTGGTGCGCAGAGACCGGGGGACACCGTGATCATTGGCTACAGTGGAGACAACACCGTAATTGCCACGGGGACGAGCACAGGTGTGAATCCTATTATGGTCATGGGCGGCCCGATCATTGAAACTGGACCAATCCAGGCGGGATGTTCGAGCATGTAGATCGTGTAGAGCCGGTTTTGAGACTAGTACGTCTCGCAGCCACCAAACACAAAGGCCCGGCGAGATTGGTCTCGTCGGGCCTGGTCATGTGACCGACACACTTCCCACTTTGGTTAGTATTTCGGTTGCCAAATGCGTTCTCCCTCGCCCAATTCCGCAGCATAGTGGTCGGCGTTCTCACGATACCATTGCCGGATGTTCAGACTCGACCGCCGTTTCCATTCGTGCATGAAACGGCTCAACTGCCCAGCCTTGGGAAACCACAGCACCGCATGGACATGATTGGGCATCAGCACAAACCCGATGCCAGCGGCTGCCCGCCTCTTCCAGCAGCGAGTTAAGGACGCCCAGCACGATCCGCTTGGGGTGGTCATGGTCGAGCAGACGCCGCCGCCGATCGACTGAAAACGTCACAAAGTGAGCATAGAGCGCATCGTCAACAACCCGGCGAGGAGAGGGCATGCGGGCATTCTGTCGTCTACTCAGCCGAGAGGCAACCTCTTGTGCCCAGGCACGCCGGTAGGCCGGTAAGCTGCAAAGCCAGCCAACCGGTGCCACCCCGCGTGAGTAAGGACGAGCGTGATTGAGTCTCAGAGACTTTCGCCCTCCCTGACGCAGCGGGTTATGGGTGGGCTGCGCCCAACCCAATATGAGACTTGCCCCCCGGCATCGCGGTTCTCCTCTTCCCGCATCGAGCCTTCCCGGCAAGAATAGGAGTAGGAGGCTCTGGCCATGACGAGCGGCATCGATCGTGATCTGAAGCGGTTCAATGAAATCGTCCGCGGCAAGATTCGCAAGGATCTGAAGCAGTACGTCAATCATGGCGAAATGCTGGGCCGCAAGGGGCGAGAAACGGTCAGCATCCCGGTCCCCAGCATCGACATTCCCCACTTCGTCCACGGCGACAAGGGAAACAGCGGCACAGCCCAAGGGGACGGCGAAGTCGGCCAACCGATTGGTCCCGGGCAAGACCCCGATGGCCAGGGGCAAGCTGGCGGTGACCCCGGACAGCATGTCCGCGAGGTCGAAATCTCGATCGCCGAACTAGCCGATATGCTCGGCCAGGAACTGGAACTCCCTCGCATCGAGCCCAAGGGACAAGACTCGCTGACCTCGAAAAAGGACCGCTATAAGACAGTCAGCCGCCATGGACCGAACTCGCTCCGGCACTTCAAGCGGACCTACAAAGAAGCCCTCAAACGCCAAGTCGCCACCGGGACATACAACCCGACCGACCCGGTCATCATCCCCACCAAAGAAGATGAACGCTTCCGCAGTTGGAAGACCGAATACGAGCCGCAAGCGAACGCCGCCATCATCTATATCATGGATGTCTCCGGCTCGATGACTGACGAGCAGAAGACGATCGTGCGGGCCGAATCGTTCTGGATCGATGCTTGGCTCCAGCGGCAATACGACGGCATCCAGCGGCGATACATCGTCCACGATGCCGTGGCCCATGAGGTCGACGAGGACACCTTCTACCGCGTCAAAGAGTCGGGCGGGACCAAGATTTCATCAGCCTACCTGAAGGCGATCCAGGTCATCGAACGCGACTTTCCGGTCGCCGATTGGAACCTCTACATCTTCCAATTCTCCGATGGCGACAACTGGGGCGAGGACAACAAGGAGTGCCAACGGCTCCTCGTGGAACAGCTCCTCCCCGTCTGCAACCTCTACTGCTACGGCCAGGTCGAAAGCCCCTACGGCTCGGGGGACTACATCCGCGAGCTCAAGAAGTTGGAAGAGAAGCACGAGAACTTAGTGCTGAGTGAGATCCCGAACCAGGAGGCGATCTACGAGTCGATCAAAGTGTTCCTGGGAAAGGGACGGTAACCGGAAAATAAAGTACCAGTCGGATGGCCTTTTAGGGCAGCTTCCGAACTGGTCTTCAGTCGCAGATCTGGAACACTAATCCACGCTAATCAACACTCATCCGGAGCCGGATTTTGAAGTGCTGCTCAATCGTAAAGCTCCTCGGGATTAGTGAAGATCAGTGAAGATTAGTGTTCCCCACTCCGGGTTGAGGGCGAATTCACACTGAACACCAAATCTGAAAATACTCTAGAACCCTGAGACCGTTTCCGCCCCGGCGGGTGTGCTGATCGCTTGCCAAGTGGCGACATTAATCGAATCGCTCGCGAAGTGAACGGACCCATCCAGGAAGAGGATGTTGACTCCGCCGGAGTGACCACTGCTGGCCTGCATGATCCCACTGGACCAGGCGTGATTCGTTCCTCCCCCAGATGCTGGGCTGTCGAGGCGGCAGTTGGCGACCTTCGAGTTCGGGGGAACCACGTGGTTGTATTCGGCGTGCCCCAGACCCGTCAGGGGCCAATCGTGACCCACCTGGCCGTAGAGCGGTACGGGACTCGCCACTGCGGCGGTACACAACGAAATAATTTCATCGTTTGTCGGGCCATCTCCCGCCCAGGAAATCCCGGCGTACCACGCATCGGCACGATGGTAGCTGTGCGGTCCGGCAGGCGACATCAAGGCTTCACTCATGGCCACCGTATTCGACAGGCCGTCTGTGACGGTCGCCAATATCATCCCTTTCCATTTGATGATTCCGTCATATCCACGAATGCCAGGGCCGACATTGAAGCGGTAATTTGTTCCGCTGGTGATGCCATCTGACGGACATCGAAATATCGATAGTATGGGACGCCCCATTTGCAGCGGATCACCGCTATACATCGGAGCCGTCCTGTCGAGAGTTTGATAGAGCGCAGCCTGCTCCAGCATGGGCAGCAGTTCGGTCAGTGGAGACCGAAATCCTCCTGAGGGCGTGACGGAGCTTGGTAACCGCTTCTTTTGCGCCTCGTAGTTCGTCAGCGCATTCCCCAATTCGCGGAGCCGAGACCGGCATTCCGTGACTCGAGCTGCGCCCCGCGCTGACTGCACCGCAGGAAGAAGGAGGGCCACCAGCACTCCGATGATGGCGATGGAGACCAGAAGTTCGACGATCGTGAAGCCCTTCACGCCCCCTGACAATCGTAGTTTCGTTCGTCTCATGGACTCTCCTCCACCATCACGCTGAACGGGATTTCGACTTTCGTGACTTCGGGGCTCGATAAGGTCAGTTCCAACTGACCGGTGTGAATCCCGGCATCCAATTCTTTGGTGCGACGAACACTCACCACGAAGGAATGATCTGACTGGGATTTCAGGTCGGCCTCTGCCCAATCAACGCTGGATGTCACGCGATCGCATTTCAGCTCTCCCTGATTTGAGCGAACAATCACATGTCCGGCGGGCGTCGCGTCCGAGGCGGATCGCGGCTGTACTCCGAGGGATAATCGCTCAGGGACAACCTCGAATGAACGCACCACTCGCCAGTTGACTGCTAACGGTAACTCTCGATTTTCAGATCCCGTCAGATGAAACATCACCCTCAAGAACCCATTACCTGGATTGTTCGGAGCGGTAACAGTCAGCCGACCCAGAATCATTTCGCCGTCCCGATCCAGATGCAGCGGAAGTGCTGAGGTAAACACGCCCTCTGCACCGCTGACATCCACTTTCGATACGAAACATTCCTCGCCGGGTAAGAAGAGAGATTTCCGGGTCCGAACCAACACGTCACGGGCCACGATTTCCCCGGGGCGAACGCTGCCGCACTCCCACGAACTGTTCACAAGTTCCACCGGAGCTACGCAATTCCAACTGACCCGCACTGTCTGGGATGGCTCGATGGAGCTGTCCGAGTTCACGGTCACCACTGCCGAGTTGGCTCCGGAGTCGCGGGGCTTCACTTTGATTGTGAGCCAACCCTCGGAACCTGCCTCAATCGTGCTGGTGGAAACTTCTGCACCAGAGCATTTGCACGAAGAGATTAATTCTTTGATGTGAAGTGGAGCCGTCCCATGGTTCAGAAGTTGGACGCGGGCCTCCTTGGGTTCATCGGCTTTCACTTCTCCGAGCGATAGGGTGTCAGAATCGATCACGAGAATCGGTTCTCGAGGGCTACGATCACATCCGATCAGACACAGCAGCCCAAGGATCAGACAATTCAATCTCACGAGGCACTCCCAAGAGAGAACCGCTTTCGAAGATAGCTCCCGCCTGCGACGACGACCAGAACCCCACCCGCGATCAGTGACATCAGCCGCCAGTTCCACGGGTGCCGCAACTGCTCTTCGGGAGTTAACGGACCAGGGGACAGCAGAAGAGCCGCTCCATCCCACTCCCGCGACCAGGTCAGGAAGGGGACTTGTCGCTTCTCGGGGACATCGATCACAGTCACACCCTGCTCACCGATATCGGTCAGCAGAACGAAATGGTTCGATTGAACATGCGCGATGCAGGCGAACCGCTCTTTTCGTAGCTTCAGCTTCTCCAGCGTCGTGCGGACGCCGAGCGTCTGGGCTCCGAGTTTGCGGGCTTGCTCTTCAATCTGCCCCAAGCTGTACCCGCCTGGCGGTGGATCGCCGAGCTTCTCCTGTAACCGCTCCAGACTTTCGATCGGGAGGTCGATCGACTTCAGTCCCAGATACAAACAGTACGCGCCGCACAGTTCGCTGGGCGGGGCCGCTTGAGCCGGGCTCTGCCAGAGCAACACAATAACGAGGGTCCAAACTCGCATTACGGTTTCTCCCTCGGTGCTGCGAATCCGGATTGGGCGTCGTCGATTAGCCGGTCGAGATTGACTCCCTCTTGAGGGGGCTTTCCGCCGACGTACGATGTCTTCCGCCCCTGTTCCGTGTGCTCCCGCAGATAAGTCCCTTTCGGTAGCTTGATGCTGGATCGCTGAAATCGGTCGGCGGCGATCTTCGGCTGTGAATCGAAACTGGTGACGGTGACGGTATGTTCCTTAATCGTGTCATCGGGTGAAGCTCCAGGAGTCAATCGCACGGAGAGCTTATCGGCATACCAAACGCCGTGGGAATCCTGCCGCCAGTGCCACTTCCCATGACTTCCGTAGAGGTTCTTCGGTGAGATAAATCCTGTTTCGACGACCATTCCCCCCTGATCCAAATCGATGACGTAGTGGGACCGAAACCCTCTTGTCGACTCCCGCTCAATTCGAAACTGTCGCGGATGCTCGGTGTCTCGAACAACCCGGGATGTCATTTCGGGGCTTGGTTTGAGAAACTCCAGATGATGGTAACCTTCATGGAGATTCGGATTGAACCAGGCTCCCCGCGCGTTGAAAAAATGGTGGTGATCGCCATCCGGACGATTGAGATTCGTAGTCCGAAAGATTGCCATCTGTCCCATCGCTTTGAATTCGAACTTGGGATCTCGGATGACTTGCACATGAGTCGGTTTGTTAGTGCCGTGGTCGATGGCCCCGGTGTCTTTGAATCGACAGATGGATTGAACCGTGAAGTCCGCGTACTGCCGGTCATCTTTCCAGATGACGTGCGATACGACATTACCCGTCTCAATACAAGGCTTCGTCCGCTTATGATCCAGAGTGTTCCATACCCAATGATACTCCAATCTCATCTCACCCGTATTGAGCCTCGCGATCGCTGTCGAGACAGCATCGGCCGTGGCTTGGATCAGTTGATCAGCTTCGTCATCCGCCCATGCCAGGGTTCCCCCGGAACTGATAGCTATCATGATCAGCAGCGTTGCAAATCTCACGTTCGTAGTCCTCGGCAGGCCACAAGAGTCAAATCGCGGTCAGGTCGAAAATCAACCTGACCGCTCTCGTTCAACTCGCCATTACTCGCCCGTACAAGGCGTCCCAGAGATCCCTTCTGGGCTGTAAGCCATCGTTTGCGTCCAAGTGTTCTCATTCTTCACACACTTTCCCATCACGTCATCGTAAAAACAGTCCCACTTCTTGTGGCAAGCTTCCATTTGCCCTGTCGGCGTGCAGTTGTGATTCGAGTTATCTTCGTCCTTGCAGGTCTTCCAGCCCCCCTCGTTTTCGATCTCCGTTTCCTCGTCGTAGAAAGCGGGACATCTCATGGGGTTGTTGTTCCCCTGTGAGCATTGGCCTTCATCAACCACTTCACAGATCGACCCCATGTAGCCGACGCACCAGCCGTTGGCGGCACCCCGGACTTGCCACAGCTCACTTTTTGAGAGCGTCTCACCTCGGGTGGCCCCCATCCCGAGCGCACACAGCACCAACCCTGACAGCAGCATTGGTTTCATCATGTCCTCGACTCACTGAGAGGAGATAGGAGTTAGGAGATACATTGCCCCTAAGCGACTCCTGATCGTCTCTTCTCAAAAGTCATATTACGCCGCGACATAAAGATTCCACCAAGACGCCATCACATCTCCGTGAACTTCCGAGAGCTAGGGGTTTCAAAGTGTTAGAGCATTTTAGTTAGAATCGGTCTTCAGTTATCTTCATGAGCCCTCAGCAGCCAGCTTTCAGCCATCAGCCGGAGGGTTTCCACTGGGCCAATTCCGAATTTCCGAAGTGCCTGACCCCGGCTTAAAGAGGGCGGTATTCGCGGAGTTCGATCCGGGGAGCGTGACGCTTTGTCCGCCGGCGAGCGGCTGCTCGCGTTCCGACTGGGGGCGGACCAATTGGTAGATGAGTTCGGCGGTGGTCCAGTCCTCCTCGACTTTGACGGACTTGGGCTGAATGAGGCGGGTGCCGGCCCCTTGGGCGGCGAGTTCAAAGAGTTGTCCCAGTGGTCCGAGGGGAAGGTCGTTGACGGAGCGAGTGCCGTCCGACTCGTTGCCGCCATCGGCGTTCATGGTGAGCAGATCGAAGTCGGTCGGTGACCGCGTGGCGAAGACTTTGATCGCTTCGCTGACTTGCGTTCGGGAACGGCCGCCGGGAAAGGACAACTGGAGGTCTCCGATCGTTTTCGACTTTCCCGCTGGGACCGGAATACGCTCCCCATCCAGCGGCCAGACGAGAGCAATTGAGCCGTCGTACCCGAAGGCCAGGGCATTCAAGTAGAGCGGTTCGGCGGAGTTGTTCGTCAGGACGATTTGCATATCGACCGGCGTCTCGCCCGCTTCAACGACCTGACCCGATTCAGAAATGGCCATTCCGCCCGCGACCTTGATCTCGACAGTCACCTGCCCGCGAAGCTTCGACTGCGGCGAGGGGTTCTCGATGCGCAGAGCGTTCAGGTGCTTGGCCCATTTGCGAATCGAACGGGTCAAAGTGTCGAGGTTCGTCGTCCAGGCCGGTGACTCCAACGGATGGCCAGCGGCATCCATGAGGGCCTCTCCGGCGAGCGAGGAATGGACATGCAAATCGGCTGACGCCTCGGTGGTGATCTGAACAATTCCCCGCAGGTCGGACTCGGCGAATCGCCGTTCGAGAGCCGCGCAAGTCTCTGGACTCGAATGAGTCAGAGAGACTGTTCGCTTCAATTGAGACCCATAGCTGATCGGCTGAACACAACTTCCCACGGCCAGTTCGGAGGGCCCCTCAATGACCTGGCACAGGCTAGTGGCAGCCCCGCGCTCGACGATCTTCAGTCGGGCCAGCGGGGCTCCATTTCCAGTCGCTTGTCGAGTCGACTCCGTGGTCCCTTCGGGATAAACGCTCAGCTCATTTCCAACCGCCAGCCCGTGGACGCCACCGGCATCGATCTTGACCAGATCCTGCACTCGCCCCGTCACACTGATCCAGTTTTCTCGCGGCGGTCGGGCCCCTCCGAACAGGATGCGGTCACGCTCTCCCTCGCATTGCGGGGTCTGTGGGAGGTTCCGCTGTGTCAGTCGGCGGAAGATCCGCTGGTGCAATTCTCGGTAGGTCGTGTTCCCTGCCGGAGTCTTGGCGAGTTCCTCGGCCAAGGCAAAGGTGAACGCCCCATAGCGGCGCTCGCCCTCCGCTGTTTGGTCGGTCCACTCTTTGGCTGCTTCGGCATTGTTACAGGCCGCCAGCAGCACGTGTTGCAACGGCTTGACCGCCTCACCGCTGGCACTGCGTGTTCCGGCGGCGATGACCGCGGGGCGCTCGGGTTGAGGCCGGTAATCGGGTGGGCATTGCCGCGTAGCCATATCAATGTCTCGCGTCCCCGACCCGGAGTGACAGCAGTCGAGGAAGACCGAAATGTTCTGCGTGTACTGCGCCAATTCATCGAGCAGGGCTCCGAGTTCCCAGTCCTTGATGTCGAGAATACCCGACTGCCGACTGTCGTGGGGGACCAGCGTTTCATCGACCCCCGCCAGCTTGGCCCCCTTCTGATCGATCGACTTCGAGCCGTGCCCGCTGAAGTGAAACAGAAAAGCCGGGGCTGGTTCGCCGGACGCATGGGCTCGTTTCGCGGGTTCGATGAGATGCTCGCGAAACGCCTGCTTGATGGCAGCGTGAGTCGCCTGTTCATCGAGCAATATCCGAAGATGTTCGTCCGTGATTTCAAAGCGGGTTCTTAATACGGACGCCATCAATTCCACATCGTTCCGACACCCCTTCAGTGGCGGGATGATAGCTGCAATGTAAGTGTTGACGCCGATCAAGAGAGCGTAAAGTGGAGTGGGCATCGGTCGTGGTCTTTGTGGGAATGAGGTTTGTGTCTACCTGTGCTCAGGCGAGCGGCCAGAAGACGCCTCCCAGTAGGACGGCCTTTCCAGGCCGTCCCGAGCGTAGGCGTCACTCACGAATGGCCGGACGGAGTGGATCGTAAGGTTGGCCTTCGCTCCGGGACGGGCAGGAATGCCCGTCCTACGGGGATCGTATTTCTGGCCCCTCGCCCTCAGCGCCCCGTCCAGCGTTCCGTCAGGTGAGTATACCGCCCCAGTGCTCCGAAGGAACGAGGGTCGAAGTCCCCTTGGCGGAACAATCGGCAGCGGGCCTCCACTTGGCGAATCGATTCTGCTCGCGGTGATGTCCCCCAGCCAGTCTGGCGGTCTTGCGTGGCCGACTCGGGGTGAACTCGATAGCGAGTGACGACCTCGCACGTGATCGCAAACCGAACGCCACGAAAGAGACAACGCAATTGAAATTCCGTGTCGAGGCTCGTGCGATTCATCAGCCGACTTCCAAAGTCCGCGTACCCCCCCATCTCACGAAACATCGCCGTCCGGAAGACGGCTGTGGGGTTCTCCAGAAAGTAGTCAGCCTTGGCCCATCGGGGGTAAAACGACCGGCGATACGCGGCCCGTTTCATCCGAACGAGATCGGCTGTCTCGGACATCACCGGACGAATCAGTTCGTCATCCCCAAACAGTTCGACAGCCCCCCCGAAGTAATCAGCCCCGCTCCAGTGCAACATCTGGTGGGCCCAGTGCAGCCGATGCGGGAGGCTGATGTCGTCGGCATCTTGAACCGCGACGAGATCGGTTTCCCAGTAAGGGGCCACATTGTTGAACGACTGGAACTGCCCGATGTTCTCGCGGTTGCGGTAGACACGTAGCTGGGGATGCTGGGCCCAGTGGTTGAGGAACTCGGTGGTGTCGTCGAGAGTCGCATCGTCGATCAAGTGGATGATCGGGGTGGCCTGCTCCTGGCGGAGGATGCTTTCGAGAGCTTCTTCGACGTAGGGCAACTGACCTCGGAAAGGGAGGACGACATCGCACCGCGTGGGGACTGGGGGGAACCGCAATCGGCGGGTGGTCCCGAGTTGCAATGGGGAGGGGGCGACGGCGCGAGTCAGACCTCGCAAGAGTTGTTGCGAGTCTGGTATTTCCGCAGAGGCTTGGTCGCTGGTTCGGACATCGTTGGGAGACTCGGCCCTCACCCCCAGCCCCTCTCCCGGGGGGAGAGGGGAGCCGGAAGGGGGCGCGGCGGAGTCCGCGCGAATGACCACGGACCGGCCTTGGCGGAATGCCTCGGTGATGAAGTCGGACTCTGTCTCCAGTCGGCCAGGTTCTGGCCCCCCCAGATCGACCAGTGCCGCCCGCCGGATGACGAGTGACCAGGGGATGAGCGCCGGGATCTCGGTCTGAGGGGAAGTCTCGCTGGGAGCAAGTTCTTCTGCCTCTTCAGGAAGACGAGCCACGAACAGCTCAGCACCAGTTTCCCGCAGAGCCTGAATCGAGAGGGCTAGTCGTTGCGGCTCGCTCGTCGCACTGGCACTTTGGATCGCGATGTAGGGCGTCCGCAGAGAGCTGGCGATGTGCGGCACAGAACTTAGCGCGGTCAAAGGGCCCGCCAAACGATGGATCTGAACATTCCATTGCGAAGCAAGGTTCCCCCAGTCGATCGGATCACGACCCGCATCGATCAGGTGCAGGATGGGGACCGCTTCGAACTGGTCCAGTACGCTCTCAATCGCAGACCGCAAAGCCGGACTGTCCCGGTCGGCACACAGGATCACGTCACACAGAGGGACCGGGGCTGCTTTCCCGGAGCTACGGGTTTGAAGCAAGAGCGCTGACTCGGCCCGCGCGAGCCACGACTCCCAGTGTTGCTGAACGATCGGATCGGTGGTCGATCCTAGCTGCTGTACCGCTTGATGATAGATTAGTGAGGGAAAGACTGGATGGTCGTCGAATGTGCGACCGCGAGACTGTTCCTGACAGACCGCGCACATCGCGCGTGTCACTCCGCACTGTTCGGGGGGCGTGTTGAGAATCTGCGCCAGGAGCAGACACTGAGCAGTCTCCGTGTCACCCGCTCCCTGGACCTCCGTCCGAAAGAGACAGTCGATTGGTTCGCTTTCCGTCACAGACTTCACTGAGCCCATCAATGGAACTCCCCTTGACGATTTCGAGACACGCCTCACGGAGCATCGGCGTGATCATCTCATCACTATACAAGTTTCCGATCGCAACTCTTAGCGAGTGCTTTGCAGAACCAGGCCGTCGATTCCGCTAAAGATTCACTCAGGCTCGCCGGGCGCACGACTCCGCAATACAAAACAGCAACGGCGATCACTGGGTTGAGGCAGCGCGATCCAACGAGGCCTGAGCGGGAATCTCTCCCGAATCAGATTGATCATCATGTGAACAGGGGCGGACTGATGAACACAATGCTGAGGTGTCGTTCTCAATGGGGAACCAACTCTGCCTATCAGATGGTCTGCGGCCTTGTCGCATGGCTCCTCGTGGTGAGTGGGCTGCAGGCGGAGCCAGCCCGGCCGAACGTCATCGTCATCCTGGCCGATGACTTGGGGTATTCTGATCTCGGCTGTTATGGAAGCGAGATCGAAACGCCCCACTTGGATGCGCTCGCTCAGGGAGGGGTCCGGCTCACGCAGTTCTCCAACACCGCCCGTTGTTGGCCGACCCGCGGGGCCTTGCTCACGGGGTACTACGCCCAGCAGATTCGTCGAGACAGCATTCCAGGTGTCAAGAGCGGCAGTCAAGGGGTTCGCCCGCAGTGGGCTCCGCTGCTCCCCGTGGCTCTCAAACCGCTCGGGTATCGCAGCTACCACTCCGGCAAGTGGCATGTCGATGGCCAGCCGCTGCAAGCGGGTTTCGACGGCTCTTACTGGCTGCAAGATGCAGGTCGCAACTTTTTCCCCAAGGTGAGCTATCGGGATAATCAGAAGCTCCCGCCGGTCGCTCCGGAAACGGGGTACTATTCATCGACAGCGATTGCGCAGTACTCGATCGATCAATTGAAACAGCATGCCACCGAGCACACGAACGTTCCGTTCTTTTCCTACGTGGCTTTTGTCGCACCGCATTTTCCGCTCCATGCGCTCCCCGAAGACATTGCCAAGTACAAGGGCCGCTACGATGCCGGGTGGGAGGTCGCGCGCGCGCAGCGGTGGGAGAAGATGAAGTCGATCGGACTCGTGTCCGGTGAACTCTCAGCCATCGAGCCCGAGGTCGGGCCGCCCTATGACTACCCGGAAGTCCTTACGCTGTTGGGACCGGGCGAGGTCAACCGCCCGCTTCCTTGGAGCGAGCTCAACGCTGAGCAGCGGGCCTTTCAGGCGATGAAGATGGAGATTCACGCGGCGATGGTCGACCGCATGGACCGCGAGATCGGTCGCCTCTTGGATCAGGTCCGCGCGATGGGGCAGTGGGACAACACGGTGGTCATGTTCCTGTCCGACAACGGAGCGTCGGCGGAGATGATGGTCCGCGAAGAGGGGCACGACCCGCTGGCTCCTCCGGGTTCCGCGAAGACGCATCTGTGCCTGGGGCCTGGTTGGTCATCGGTCGCGAACACCCCTTTTCGGCGGCACAAGACATGGGTCCACGAAGGAGGGATCGCCACGCCGATGATCGTCCATTGGCCCGCCGGGATCGCTGCCCGAGGTGAACTGCGGCACCAACCGGGGCACGTGATCGATCTGTGGCCAACGATCGTTTCACTGGCTGGGGGAGATGTTGCCGCTCACGATCCAGAGGGCCCTCCGCGCCCGGGGACATCGCTGGTCGCGACTTGGAAGGACCAGGCCGTGCCCGAACGGGAACTCTGGTGGGCTCACGAAGGGAACCGGGCCATCCGACACGGAGACTGGAAACTCGTGGCTGCCAAGGGCCAGCCGTGGGAGTTGTTCCACCTCGGAAAGGATCGCGCTGAGACAACAAACCTCGCGACCATGGAACCGGCGAAAGTCCGCGAACTGGCAGTTCGCTGGGAAGCGCTGTGGCAAGAGTTTCAGGCCGACGCAAAACGGGAATAAGGCCCTCGTCGATCGAGCACCCGCTACTCGGGCACGTGAATCGTCGCCTTAAAGTGCTTTAGATTCGCCACGATCGTAAATGACATCAGCACGAGCAATGTCCAGGCACTCCACTTGCTGACATGCACGCTGGCCCACGCACCGATCTGGTGGGGGTAGGCCCACAAGCCGAAGAACGTCCCGAAGTTCTCCGCCAGCCAGATGAAGAACCCAATCAGGATGAGGCTCACTGCCAACGGCATTTGCAATTCCATCTTGTACGAGCGAAACGTCACCATCGAGCGGGCATAAAGACCGAGCGCACACGCAGCCAGATACCAGCGGTAGTCCCCGATAAAGTGGTGCGTAAAGAAGTTGGCGTACATGGCCAGGGCCACGGTGGTGGCCATCCAATAAGGCGGGTGATGAGTGATCTTTAAGTCGAAAAGCCGCCATGCCTGGATGATGTAGCTCCCGACCGCGGCATACATGAACCCGGAGAAAAGCGGGACACCGAAAAATTTGGTGTATGCGAAGTCGGGGTAGGACCACGAGCTGATCGCCTTCGAGGTCTTGAACAACTCCAGACCGATTCCCAGCAGATGAAACAGCGAGATCGCCTTGAGTTCGTCCTTCGTTTCCCACCCAGTCCAGACCATTGCCGCCTGAATCGCCAGAGCAATCATCAGAAGCAAGTCATACCGCGGGATCCCCAGGCACCCGGCGCGCGGTAAGAGCATGACGGCGAGGAAGAATGACCCGGCAAAGACGCATGCGAGAGCCTCCTTGCCCGTGAAATAACAGAACTCAACGAACCAGTCCCACCAGCCTGGCGTGACCGGTAGAACATTGGAAACAAATGTCTGGTGGATGGGATCACCTGTACGAAACGCCATGGAGTGGACGCAGCGACACGAAGGACACTGTGAACCACCGACAGAACTTGGACAAGTCGGGGAAGTTCGGAACGCCGCGACTCTCGGTGGGAGTTCAGCCTTGAGGCGGCTCCGGACAAGCGAAAGCCTGAACTCCAACCCCGATTGTGAGCTTCGTGGAGGCAATCGCCATCCACTCGTATTTCACGGATTGACATCGCGACACGTTCGTTTTGGGAGCCTCTCCTGAGCGGAGACATCACAAACTCGGGTTGCGGGGGCACCAAAACTCAAAACGTGGACTCCCCTGAGCCGAATGATTCGCTATCCTTCGCGGATCACCGATTCCGCCGGTGCAGGCTGGCGGGGCATCCACTTCGATCAGGGCAGGCAGAGCATGAAGGTCTCGATTATTGGCGGCGGCGGTCTGGTCGGTTCCAGCGCGGGGTTTGCGCTTCAGGCGGGCGGCATCGTTCGCGAAATCTGTCTGGTCGATGTCAACCCGGAACTGGCTGAGGGCCAGGCGCTCGACCTCCTGCATGGGGCGGCGCTCCTCCACGATCAGCGGATCACTTCGGGCGGCACGGAACTGTGTTCCGATGCCGATCTGATCTGCATCACAGCTGGACTGCGCCGCAAGCCGGAGGAGAGTCGGCTCGATCTGATTAACCGCAATGTGGTCCTCTTCCGATCGATTCTGACCGACCTGAAGAAGTTCGGGATTCGGAAAGACGCCCTCATTTTCGTCGTGTCGAACCCGGTCGACGTGCTGACTTACCTTGCGGGACAGGAACTCGGCCTTCCCCCGCATCAAGTGATCGGCTTGGGAACGGTCCTCGACACGACGCGGCTGCGCAGCTTGCTGGCACAAAAGCTCGATGTGCCACCGACGCAGGTCTCGGCGAACATTCTGGGCGAACATGGCGACAGCATGGTCCCGATCTGGTCCGCAGCCCAGATTGCCGGTCTGCCGCTGGAGAAGTGGCCGGGCGTGAACCAAGCGCTGATCGCGGAAGTCGAAAAGCGGACTCGCGGTTCGGGGGCCGAGGTCATCAAGAAGAAGGGCGGAGCTGGGTTCGCCGTGGGCGTGTCGATCGCGGATGTGATCCATGACATCGCCCTCGACCGGCACCGGATCCAGCCGATCTCGACGCTCCAGAATGGGGCGTACGGGCTGCACGATGTGGCGATCTCGGTTCCGACGGTCGTGGGTCGGAAGGGCGCCTTGAAGCACATCGAGATCGACATGTGGCCGAAGGAGAAATCGGCTCTGCAAAAGTCAGCCGGGATCCTTCGCGAGACGATCGACAAGGTGCTCGGGAAGTAGTCGCCGGGTGTTAGTCATCAAGCGGTCAGGAATGGCACATTGGTGAGCCGCAAGGCGCTAGCCGCGGGTTCTGGCAGGCGATGAGAAGAACCTGCGGCTAGCGGTTTGCGGCTCACTCGCTTCCAAGTTTTCAGATTTCTCCAACACGGGAGGTGTCGTTCACGTATTCTCGGTGGACACTCCTCCCTCCAATCGGGGGATGAGGAGTCGCGATTCTTCCATCATTGGGTCTTTCGGGAGTTTGAACATGACTCGAACTGCGATCATGGCAGTGTGTGCCCTGCTCGGGGCACAGTGGTTCGTTTCCAGTTCATGGGCTCAAGCTGAAGACCAAGTCGCGAAGGCCAAGCCCGGTGCCGGAAAGCAGAGTAAGTACGCCCAGTCGCCGATTACGATCTCCCCCGAGACGACGGTCATCCATGGGCCGCTCATGGAGAATGGCTACGTCGACTACATCGCCGCCTTGAACCAACTGTTGTCACAAGGCGTGACGACCGAGAACAACGCTGCGGTGCTACTGTTGCGGGTCACCGGGCCTCGTGAGATTGGTCGAAACAGAGCCCAGTATTGCCAGATGCTGGGGATTCCCGAGATGCCGCTAGAAGGGGCCTACCTGGTGCCCGCCGATCTGTTTGAAGTCTCAGCGGGTGATGCGGAGATCTCGAAACAACGACTGACTGAACATGATCTGGCCAGCAAGGGCCCATGGACCGCGAAACAAATCCCGACGCTGGCTCGCTGGTTGGAGCAGTCCGCGCCTCAGTTTGAACAGATCGAACAGGCCACTCGGCGAACCCGGTACTACACGCCGCTCATTTCGGGTGATCCCCCCTCATTGGTCAGTGTACTCCTGCCGCAGGCCCAGACCTCGCGCACCATCGCCCGGTCGCTCATGATTCGCAGTATGTTTCGCCTTGGAAAAGGAGACGTTGCCGGGGCTTGGCAAGACATTCAGTCGATGCACCGCTTGGCCCGCTTGGTGGGCCAGGGACCAACTCTGATCGAGGGTCTCGTTGCCATCGCCATCGATTCCATGGCTCAAGCCGCCACCATCCAGGTCGCCCAGTCAGAGTTCCTCACTCCCGAGTGGGCCTCGACGATCATGAAGGATGTCGAGGCTCTGAAGCCCGTCTGCGTGATGGTGGACAAAGTGAATGTGGCTGAGCGTTTCATGTTCCTCGATTCGGTGGGGCTACTGCTCCGCGAAGGCCCCCATGGGCTGCATACGATGCTGGGTGAGCAACCCGAATCAGCCGGTATGAAAATGATCGGCCAGTTTATGATGAGGAGTATCGATGCCGACAAGACTCTCAAGATGGGCAATCGCTGGTATGACAAACTTCATGCGAATCTCAGTCTGCCGACATTCGCGGAACGCCGCGCAGCTGCGGCCCTCACCAACAAGGAGTTGACGGAACTTCAGGCTGACACGACCGGCGCGACAGCCGCTCTGACGGTCCTGGCCGGTTCGGGCGCCGAGCGGGGGGAGTTGTTTGCGGACATTTTAGTGACGATGCTGTTGCCTGCCATCCAGCAAGTGGATGTTGCCTCGGAGCGGATACTGGTCCGACGCGATCAATCAATGATCGCTCTGGCCCTGCGAATGTACCACATGGAGACCGGAGCATTCCCTGCGGATCTAGGTCGGCTGGTCCCACGGTATCTCCCCGAGGTTCCGTCTGATCGCATGAGCGACCAGCCGATCCGATACGTGGCCGGAGAGGTTCGCTGCAAGTTCTCCAGTCCGGGCAACAACGGCCAGTATGACACTGACCTGAATGACACCGACCTGAATGACACCGACCTGAAGTCTGAAGGGGCCCCGTCAGACGATCTGGTAGTCGAACTGAACCTTGAGGCGGGGATTTAGTGGGCTGGAGTCCAGCCTTGAGGCTGTTCCGGACAGGCTAAAGCCAGCTAAAGCCTGAACTCCAACCCCGACTTTCGATCTCGGCGAACGTGCCAATCGGCGGAATTTGCCGCCTGAGTCGAAACTTGAGCGAAACCGGTCACAATCGACCGTCTACCCGGAACCGAGTGCGGATCGGACAATTCGCGCAGTTCCGACCGCTGGGTCGTCTCATCGGTGAGGATTTTTCCATTCCATTCGCAACTCCGGCAGGGGGGTGGCCGATGGAAAACACGCTGGCTCACGGTCTTCCCGGAGTGGCATCGAGTTTGTTCGATGCGATCTCTGGCAGAATTCCGGCGAACTGGCGGTCATGGGAAGGCTGAAACGGACGTAGGGATCATCCCTCCTCCTTTCCATGATTCAGTCCCCGGAACAGGACTTGAAATTGAGAGCGGACTCAGATCGGGTTAAGATGACGGATTCTGAACGGATCGGGGAAACCCGATCGTTGGGCCAGCCAGAGTGGCCTGTCCGACTTCGTGCAGATCGAGGAAGGACTCCTCACCCTGGCGATTTCGGGAATGATACCCCGGACAAGTCGTGATTGGCGACTGGTTGGCGGGAGCTAAGTAGCCCGTCGCGGGTTTGAAGGAACGTCCTGAACGCCAGTGGGGGCATGATGCAGCCCACCTCGTGACAGCTTTCGGCTTTTGAGCCGATGCTGTGTCATCATAGGTCGAGTGGCCACCGCTGCTCACCTCCCCTTCTAGCGGGCTGCTCCTTCGAGGGCAGTCCGACAACGGAGAGTTTTCGATGGGCCATCTTCTGCTGACCGGTGCTACGGGTCTACTCGGTCGCTACTTGATGCGCGATCTGCTTGAGGCGGGCACCCCTCTGGCGGTCCTGGTCCGCCCGAGCCGTCGGAAGTCACCCGAACTCCGCGTCGAGGCGGCGATGCGCTACTGGGATGAACTGCTCGGTCGCAAGTTGCCCCGTCCGGTGGTCCTCGCCGGGGATATCTCCGAACCCGACTTCGGCCTTCGCCCCGCTCAGATTAAGTGGGCGGCTGAGAACTGCGATGGGATGTTGCACAACGCCGCGAGCTTGTCGTTCGTGACGACCGGCCGCGATGCGGAGCCTTTTCGATCGAATGTCGGCGGGACAGCGAACGCCCTTGAGTTCTGTCGCCAAGCTGGAATTCGTCGCTTCTTCCATGTCTCCACAGCTTATGTCGCGGGTAAGCGGCATGGCAAAGCGTACGAACACGAACTCGACGTGGGTCAGGAGTACGGCAACTGCTACGAAGAGAGCAAAGTCGAAGCCGAGAAGCTCTCACGGGCCTGCAAGGACTTGGATTCACTCACCGTCTTCCGTCCAGGGATCATCGTCGGCGACAGCGTCACCGGGATGACGACCACCTACCACAACTTCTACGCAGCCCTCAATCTGGCCAAGTCGCTGGCTGATAACCGAACCGACAAGGATGAGACCGGTCTGGGCAATGCGACCGAGGTCGACTTCAATGTGACCGGCAACGAGCGGAAGCACATTGTCACCGTCGACTGGGTCTCGGCAGTGATGGCGCACATCGTGCGGAGTCCCGAGCACCACGGGAAGACATACCATCTGACTCCTCGCGTGCCGATCACGGTCCGTCTGATGCGGGACGTGATGGAAAAGGAGATCGGGTTTTACGGCGTCGATTTCTACGGCGCGGTGAACCGCAAGAAGGAACTGTCCGAGAACGAGAACATCTTCTTCCAGCAGATGGAGGTCTACAACTCCTACTGGCGGGATGACCCCTCGT
>JAYSVZ010000711.1:0-10302 GCA_043718305.1 Planctomycetota bacterium
GGCTCCATCACGATCGTCGAGGCGATCGAGAACTGGCACACACACCCCGCGCTCGCCTCGGGAATCATCACCAGTCCATTTGCCGAGATTGCGTTGATCCAGCAACCGAGCCGGTGCCCCGCAAAATGGCGGATCCCCGCGTCCGAATTCAAATCGAGAAAACCCGTATGCCCCGACCGGAACAGGATCATTCCCGACTCGCTCCCCGTCAACATGCCGCAATGATGACCGGTCCGCATGATGCTCCACGGGGCCACTTCCCCCGTGATCGGATGCTCCCGCGTAATCTGGTTGCCGGATGTCAATCCATACATCCACGGCTCAGCCAGAATCTTGTCCCCCACGATGATCGGGCGATGACGGTAGTTCGCATCCTTCGCCCACAGCTTGTACCCGTTCGCCGCCGATAGCGCGACCAGCCGCCGGCGTTTGAAGTCACCCGCCACGAACTGCTTCCAGTAGTGCCCATTGGCATTCGCCCCACACAGCACCAACGTGTCGTTCGAGTACATCATCGTCAGCTTCCCGCCGCCAATGCCGATCTCGCTGCAATCAGTGACATCGACCGCCTGCTCCCACAGCTTCTGACCCGTCTTGATATCGAGGCCGATCGTCAGGCGAACATCGGCTTCCTTGAGGCGTTGCTCGGCAAGCACTTGCTCCTCGCCGGTCAGCGTCGCCAAGGCCGACTTGTCGGCCCGCAGCAACTCTTCTCGCTGTTCGCTCGTGATCGTACTATCGATCAGAAAGACTTTATCGGGACCAATCGCAATCGTGCTGTGCGAGATACTCTTCCCGGCGTAAGACCACATGGGTTTACCCGTCGCGATCTCGATGGCAAAGAAACCATCCGTGGCATCTTCGGTGCTGCGACCGCGCCGACGACGGGCCGCCTCAATCTCTTTGCGAATCGTGGCTGTGCCAAAGAGTTGACCGTTCTGAACCGAGACGTATCCCCATTCATAAGTGCCATCGTTCTTGCCAGCCGGTAGTTCGTGAGTCGCTACGATTTGGCCGATTTCCATGTCGACTTGATAGCACTTGTCGCCGATGAAGTGGAACAAGCTCCCCTCGCCCGCCGCCAGATTCCCAGGGTTCTGATTCTGATAGACGCCGGTCCGAACCGCCTTGGGGTTCTTGTGGGTCCACAGATGCCGACCGTTGTAGGCATCGTAAGCCATGATCGTCTCATCGCCTTGCACAAACAGTCGGCCATTGACCGCCAGGGGGCCGACAGCCCCCTCGTGCCGATTGACCATCTCACCTGGACCTGGATCCCCATACCACAACACGCCCAGGTCGCCTTGGATCCGGCGATCACTGCTGATCGCCGTGTTGCCTGGATTCCCGTATTGATGCGACCAGTTCCCAGCCCCCGGCAATCCACTTCGGACCATCACCAACCATCCTTCGGCGATGTGGGGAGTGAGCTGTTCTTCCAATGCCGAATCGAGCGACCAACTCTTCAACTCCGGTTCCGCGATCAGGCCCGAAGACTCTGGGCGTCCCAGACACAACACTCCGCCCACCGGCTTCAGGTGGCGCTCCACCGCCCTCAAAGCGGTCGGCCACTTCCCTTCCCGAACCACCGTATCACTTACAATCAAGTCGGCAAAATAGTTCGAATACGGCAGAGCACTCAGCTCGCCATGGTGAACGACCACGCGGTGACCATAGAGCCCCGCTGCCGACAACCGCTGGCGGGACAACAGGGCCTTCTCTGCGGACGGCTCGACGCAGTAAATCTTCAGTTGGCTTTGCCGAGCCAACTCCAGAGCCAGTCGACCTTCCTCACTGCCGACCACCAAACAGTAACCCGCGTTGATCTTGGTTCGCTTCAGGATCTCCGCCGCCGTAGCTTGGTAAGTCTTGGTCTGGTCATCATCCGGATAGGCCCCCGGACGATCATCACTGACGACATCGGTCGCGGTCGGTGATCCACCGCCGAAACAGTGAATCGCGCCCGTGTCAGTGCTGACCAGCAGCCTCTCGTTCGCCACCGAAAGGCCCCGCGCATCCCCCGCGAGTTCTTGCGACCAGACCTGTTGCCCGTCGTTCACGGAGTAAGCGGTGACCCGACCGGCCCCTCCCACGATCACGACGTTTCCCGTGACCAGCAACGATTTATCATCAGGCGTGGCGACAGCCCACACGACACCAATCGGCTCCGAAGCCTTCAGCTCTTCCCCGCCCACCCGAATCTGAGCCCGCAACTGCTCGGCATCATCCCCTTCCTTGCCTCGGAGCTGCGCGGCCAGGGCCGACAACTCCTCGTCCAAGGCGTGTCGTCTTTGACTCGCGACGGCGTACTCGCGACGGTTCAGCCGGGCCAGCCGCTTTCCGGTCACGACATAAGCCGCGTCCTGGTGGATCGCCATCTGATGACCATCGAACCAGCCATACCCGACATCGCCCGTCTTCTCATCCATGGCCAATAAGTGATGCTCGCCGCCCGAGTAGAGCTGCCCATCGGCCAGGAGCGCCCGCGTCCCTCCCACAACACCGCCCGCCGAACCTCGCCAACTGTGCGTCCGCTTATGGAGCAGTTTGTTGCTCGCGATGCTGAAGACGGCGGGCAGCGAGCCGCCGGAGGGAACGGTCAACAAATCATCTTTGGCCAAGAGATAACCTTGGGGGGAAAGATCATTGCGTCCCGCATCTTGGGAGCTGATGTTCTCTTGCTGCCAGACTTGTCGTCCCGTTGCGGGGTCAACACCGTACAGGTAGACATCTTCGTGCGGGAAGATTCCCGCTCCCATAAAGGCCACATTGTGGTGGACCATCAAACCGGTCCGCACCGGCCACTTCGAGATCATCTCGCCCCTTGCCAGAATCCATTCATCCAGCGGAGCCACTCGCCGTTGCCAGAGGATCTTCCCCGTCACCGCATCCGCACAATAGGCTTGACCATCGTCCGATCCGAAGAAGACTCGCCCGGCCTCGACGGTCGGAGAAAGCCGCACTGGCCCCCCCGTGAAGCAGGTCCAGACCACCTTCCCGGTCGCGAGGTCACGGCAGTGCAATTGGTGGTCGACCGTCGATCCGAAATAGACTCGGTCCCCCACCACCACGGTGCGGAAGGCATCGTCGAACCGGATGCGGTGCGCCAGCAGATTCCCTTCGATCGTCCTCCCTTCGGCACTCGACCATGCCAGCTTCGGGGCTGCGGGAGCCTGGTAGGTCCAGTGCTTCGCCAGCGGGAGCGGCAAAGACTCGTCGGTCGAATACGACCGCAGATTGCTCCCCCCTTCGGTCGGCCAATCGGCAGCCATGAGGAGAACGGGAGTCAGCATGCTGAACATCAGCAGCCAGATCACCAGTGACGGCGTCGTGAATCGCATGCGGAGGTTCTCTGGACAGGGTTGAGGGTTCAGACTTGTTTCGTCGGCGCTGTCATTGGACTGATGGGCGACTCGGCACCGACGGGGGACCGGCGCAGAAACAATAGTCGTGGATCGCTCCGCGATCCAACGTTGGTTCGCGGAGCGAACCACGACTATGCGACAATTATTCCGGCTCTAGTCCGGGGATCCTCCCGCAGATCGAGCAGTCTTCTCGACGCTGAATCGGCAAAATGCGAAAGCTCATGGCGCCGAGATCGTAGAGCAGCAGGCGTCCCGTCAGTGGTTCGCCCAGCCCGGCGATCACCTTGATCACCTCCATCGCGGCCAATGAGCCCACACTGCATGAGACCGCACTGAACACGGGAAACTGCCGCTTCCAGTGCGGCGGCGGCTCCGGATAGAGGCATTCCAAACAGGGCGTACTCCCCGGCAGAACGGTCGTCAGCCGCCCCTCCAGTTCGTACATGGAGCTGTCGACCAGCGGCTTGCGCTGGCGAACTGCTTCGCGGTTCATCAGCAATCGCTCCGAGAACAGCGGGGCCGAACTGACCACCACATCGCACCGCTTGACCAGTTCCACCACGTTGCTCTCGGTGATGTTCTCGTTGACGGTTTCGATCTCGACATGCGGGTTGAGCGCCCGCAACTGCCGCTCAGCCGACTCAATCCTTGGACGGTCGATGCCCTCGGTCGTCATCAGCGTCTGCCGATTGAGGTCATTCAGCCGCACATTCCCCGCATGAGCCAGGATCAATCGACCGATCCCCGCAGCTGCCAGTTGCAACGCCACCGTGCCGCCGACTCCCCCCGCCCGAGAAATCAACACGGTAGCCCCTTTGAGTTTCCGCTGACCTTCGAGACCAAAGTCGCGAACGGTCAACTGCCACTCATAGCGGGCCTCCTCTGCGGGAGTCAGCGCGGGTTGTTCAGCCAACATTACCCTCCCCCGATCGGTGGGTAGAGCACAACACAGTCATTGTGTTGCAAGACAACGGACGCCGACTGACCGCCCGCCAGAGCCAATCCGTTGACCGCCACCAGCAGACTACGCTGGATCTGCCCGGACTGCTGCCCGGATTGATGGACGAGATGCGCGCGGGCCGCAACACTGACTTGCTCGGCGAGGTGGACCAGCAATGCGGCCACGGTTGCTCCATCGGGAAGCTCAACGCGATCCTCGGATCGCCCGATGGCAGACCGCAATTGACCGGTGTATTCCACGCGAAGTGTCATGGCCCGGGGACTCCTGCCAGGCTCGTTGGCGTGTTGAGCATTTCGAGGTCAGCCAACGGGCGTTCCGTGACCTGCTGCGATGCGATGACGAACAGTTGGTCCGCCAACGCCAGTGCCTCGGCCCGACTGTGTGTGATGTGCAAGGTGGTCAGGCCGCGATCCCTTTGGATCGATCGTAGCAACTCACACAGTCGATCACGAGTCGCCTCATCGAGCGCGGTCAGTGGTTCATCCAGCAAGAGCACCGGCGGGTCAAAGGCCAGGGCTCGCCCCAGCGCCACTCGCTGGCCTTCTCCACCACTCAGGTGTTGCGTATGCCGGTCAAGGAGCTTGTCGATGCCCAGAACCTCCGCCAGCTCCGCCACTCTCTTCCGGATGGTCAGTCGAGCCACGCGACGAATGCGCATTGCGAACTCCAAGTGGTCGCGAACCGTCATCGTTGGAAAGAGGGCCAGATCCTGCGGCACATAACCGATGCCCCGATCGGCGGGCTTCCAAGCTGTCACATCGACACCGCACACCAGAATCCGCCCCGCTGTGACTTTTCGAAGGCCGCAGATCGCTTCCAGAATCGTCGTCTTCCCCTGGCCGGTGCCCCCCATCAGTGCGGCATACCTCCCCGCCGGAATGGTCAGGTTGACCCGACTCAATTCAAAGGGGCCTGAACGGATCGTCACATCGCGGAGTTCGATCATCGCCACCCCCCCGCACCCAACAACCGCACGATCCCCAGCACCCCCATCGCAGCCACCACCATCAGCAACGAGACCGCCACAGCCGCTTCGAGCTGACCAACACTCAACTCCAGGAAGACCGTCGTCGACAGCACTTCCGTCCGCATCCGCGTCGCTCCCGCGAACACCAGGATCGGTCCAAACTCGCCGAGTGAACGAGCCCACGCGATCGTGAACGCCGCAATCAACCCCCGCCACGCTTGAGGCAATACGACCAGAAAGAAGGCCTGACTCCGCCGACACCCCAGCGTGAGTGCGACCTGCTCCGCGCGGGGATCGATCTGGTCAAAGGTGACGCGCATCGTCTGCACCGAAAACGCACACGCCACCGCGAACTGCGCCAAGATCACCGCTGGCTGGGCATAGGTCATCCGAAACCCCAACCGTTCCTGAATCCATTGCTCCAAGTTTCCGCTCCCCAGTGGAACGTGAAACAGAATCAACAGACTGAGCCCAATCACCAGGGGCGGCAACACCACCGGAATATCAATCAACGTATCGATCAACCACCGACCCCGGAACTGAAATCGCGACAGCAGATATCCCAAAGGGGTCGCCACCCAGATCGATAACAGCGCGGAGATTGTGCAGGAGATCAGCGTCAGCCGAACCGCCGACTGGATCTCCGGCTTACCCAGCGCCGCCGTGAAATGAGCGGGCGAGGTAAAGGTCAAATCCGCTGCCAACATCGCCACGATCAGCAGCAGATAACTCCCCCCGATCCCGCCCATGCAGGCCAGAAACGGCAGGTCCGATCCAGCTCGATGACCGCGAATCGGCAATGGCGAAACAGGCGGCTCACTCATCAGCGGTCGGCCCCTCGTCCACCCAGCGGAACCCCTCGCTGGCAAACTTCGCCTGCGATGCATCCGTTTGGATCGCCTTCAACAGCCGCTCACTCAATTGCCGCTGACGAGATCCCTTGGCCACGCCGTAAGGCTGGGTCGCGACTGAACAGGGCAGCCCCTGAATGCGGATCGCATCGAGAAACTCTGCCGAACCGGCGGCGTTGCTGAGGTAGGCCACCGCCGCATCGAGCGATCCGGTCCGCATCTGGTTCACGAGCATATCGCCCGTCGGCGTTTGCACGACGACGTTCTTCATCAGTTCCGCCTGCAAGCCGCTCTCGACGAACGTCTTCTGCGTGATCCAACCCATCGCACACTGTTTCTCGTGGCCGATCCCGACTCGCAACCCGGCCTTCCCCAGATCCTTGAGCGACTTGATCCCCTGCGGATTTCCCTTCTTCACAAGGATCACCAATTCGTTCTGCGAGATCGCCTTGGGTTCCGGAAAGAGGTCTTTGACCTGGTTCATGAACTCCACGTCACAGGCGAAATAGGCATCCGGAACCTCCCCCGCCTTCATCTGCGCCACCAGAATCCCACAGCCATTATAGACCCGCGTGACCCGCACCCCTTCCTGCTTCTCGAAGGCGGTGATCGTCTCTTCAATGGCGGGCCGTAACATCGACCCAGCATACAGCGTCAGCTCGCGCGGCTCGTTGAAATCGCTCCCCGGGGTGACCCGGAATCCAAACTCGCGATAGCGAACCTGCCCCTGATCAGCAGCGCTCAAGTAGCGCGCCAAGTGCAACGCGGCACTCGGTTGAGAGCTCGACTTCAGGACCCCCACGGCGATGTGCGCCCGAACCGCTGACAGCTCGGGAATGGCGACCGCCTCCAAGGTTTCGTAATCATGCAACACCGCGTCATACACGATCCCGGCGTCGACCGCGCCAATCTTGAGATCGTTGGCGACTTCATTGACCGTGGTCTTAAAGACAATCGTATGGGCTTTCAGGCTGTCCCATTGATTCGAGGCCATCAACGCGGCCTTCGTGAGTTGGCCGATGGCGGTCGCTTCGGTGTTCCCTTGTGCGACTCGCACATCCTCTCGCAGCAGGTCGGCCAGAGTCTTGATCCCCTTGGGATTCCCCTTGGCGACCGCCACGACAGCCTGCATCTCCGCCAGCGGAAACTCGTCGGCAATGAGTTGCCGCTCGCGAGCCAGCTTGAGAAAGCTGTCATCGGCGGGGAGAAAGAGATCTCCCGTTTTCGTCACCTGGAGAGAGGCCAAGAGCGATTGCGATCCGCCATACTGCACCTGGACGGGTGTGTGAAACTCCTGCTCGTAGTCCTGGCGAATGGCCTCCATGACACTCTTATTGCTCGCCGCACAATAGACAATCAACGGCTCTCGACTCGCAGCCGCTCCCCCCGTCAGAGTGGCCGGGCGCTCAACCAGACTCACCACCAACAGCCCCAGCAGAGCCAGCGACGCGACGATGATCGTAATCGTTTTCACTGCGTCACCTATGTCCGCGAACCTCGAACGACTTTGAACACGGTCATGTCCCCTGCCTGCTCCCCTCTCCCTCGGGGCCTGTTGAAAAAGCCCCGTGGCACGGGCGTCCCGCCCGTGAATCCTTGGGAAATCGCATGGGCGAGACGCCCATGCCACTGACTTCAACAGTCTGCCCGGGAGAGGGGCTGGGGTGAGGGAGAGTGTCGAACCGAATCACGCCCCATCGACTAGCCACAGCATACGCCTCACTCCCTGCGAGAACAACGTTCTAACGCCGGTGAGGGTTTCGAGTCGGCTCATGAGAGAATCCGAATGATGATGAAGGAAAGTTAGAATTTAATGAACCCGATCACAAAACGAGTTCATCCCGGTATGTTGAAGTCGCCAAAGGAGTCTATGAGGTCGAACACCACCGATTCCCGTTCGTTGCCAATCAAGCGACCCCGCCCCGCCCCAGTGGAATACGCCGGGAAGTGGGTTGCCTGGGATCGAGAGCGCACCAAGATCGTGGCGGTGGGTGACGACTTCGCCGCAGTCCGACAGCAGGCGATCTCCGCTGGCCACCGCGTTCCGGGGATGGAAGTGGTTCCGCAACCTGTGACATGCGTTGTTTGAATCGAGATGCTGGTCAAGAGAATGACCATATCAAGCAGGCAAGGGCGCTTCCCAGTTCTCCACCGAGAGGCCCGGAATCGCCAGGAGGTCGCTGTCGGTCGTGACCACCGTGCAATCGCCCAATGACCTCGCGATCACTGCCAGCAACATATCGATGACTTGCATCGGGCGACCGCGACGGCGCAACTCGGCGGCGATCTCTCCGTAAAGCTCAGAGGCCCGTCGATCCAGCGGCCAGACGATCAGTCTGCTCAACCCGCGACGCAAACGAATGAGGTTTTCTTCTCGACTCGAACTCAGAGCGAGTCCGTAATGCAACTCGGCCACGACGGGTTCACAGGTGCCGATCCGCCCCCCGCTCAGTCGGGCCTCTCGAACTCGTTGAATGAATGGCTCCCGCTGATTGATCAGCGAAGTGACCGCATTGGAGTCGAGCAGAAAGCGTCTCATTCCCAGTCACGCTTCAACTGATCAGAGTGCTGAGAAAACTGATCCAACTCCCAACGTCTCTGTCGATCTCGATCCGCCGCCAACTGCTGGCTCTCCAGCTCCGTGAGCGTCAGCGGCTGCAAGGAATCGAGCCACTCCATCCAGGCCGAGGTTCCAGTCGGCGAGTCATCCCACTGGGATTCGCTAAGGCCGTTCGAGTCATCCGCGGCGACCACGCGCACCTCGACCTCCGTCCCATCCGGGATCTCTTCCGGGGCGGCGACATTGATGCGCCGGTGCTGAACAACAGTGCGAAGTGGAGACACAGCTTCCTCGACCCGTCAGGAGTAGGCAGATCGAAAACAGAGGCATGACGGCCTGCCCGGAGTATAGCACGTCGAGAGATTCGACTCGAAGAGTATTTCCAATCATTCCCGAACCTCTCATTCACGAAGGCGCTCCCACCCGCAATCGACTACGATCGGAGCATGCACCCCTCGGCCCTTGATCGCGACACGCTCCTGACCCAATGCGAGGTCACGCGCACGCGGCGTTCTGGTCCCGGGGGGCAGAATCGGAATAAGGTCGAAACCGCCATCGTCCTTGTGCATCGAGCCAGCCACACCACCGTCGAGGCCAGTGAACGCCGCTCCCAAGCAGAAAACCTCGCGGTCGCCCTCGGTCGCCTCCGCCGCGAATTGGCGGTCCGCGTCCGCTGCCCAGCCCCACCCACGCCCAGCGACCTCTGGCAATCACGCCTCAATGGTCACCAGCTCTCGATCAATCCCGTCCACGACGACTACCCACAACTCCTTGCCGAATCGCTCGATCAGTTGGCTGCCACCGATTGGAACATCGCCACCACCGCCGAATGCCTGGCGACCACGACCAGCCAACTCGTCGGCTTCTGGAAAGGATACGCCCCCGCCTTCCAGCGCGTGAACACCGAACGCCAAGCTCGGGGCTTCCGACGATTGACGTGAATGAGAGCCTGCATCCGTTGCTGTCTAACACTCGGTCCGGGATAATACGGATTCGTCATGGCAGACTCACTGGTTCACCCAGTCGTGATGTGGAGAATCTGATGCGGCCCGCTTTCTGGATGTTCGCTGTTGTCGTTGCCGCATGGCCGCTGATCGGTTTCGCTCAATCGATCGAGACCAACAGCGCCCCGCTTCCGGATGTCGTCGAGTTCAATCGCGACATCCGGCCGATCCTGTCCGACAACTGCTACTTCTGTCATGGGCCGGATAAGAACAAGCGCGAAGCTGAACTTCGCCTCGACACCGAAGCGGGCCTGCATGGACATGGCGATCAGCCCGGTACGGTCGTCGCCGGAAAGCCCGCTGACAGCGAACTCTTTCGGCGGATCACGGCGGATGATCCCGAGCAGCACATGCCTCCGGCGAAGAGTGGAAAAGTCCTCTCGACGCGCGATATCGAACTCCTCAAGAAGTGGATCGAACAGGGAGCCAAGTTCCAAGGGCACTGGGCCTTTCTCCCGCTCCAGGCCGACGCCAGCGAATCGGATGCCGCTGCAATCGGCATTATCGACGCTCTGATCAGTGAGTCTCTCACCAAGCAGAATCTGACTGCCTCTCCCGAGGCGGACCGCGTCACACTGCTGCGGCGGTTGCACT
>JAYSVZ010000712.1:0-3361 GCA_043718305.1 Planctomycetota bacterium
TCCGCCCGGCAGTGAGGGTCTGTTCTTCCTGCCGTATCTGACTGGCGAGCGGACGCCGCATGCCGACCCGTACGCTCGTGCGGCATGGATCGGTTTGAGCCTGCGGCACGGGCGGGCGCACATGGCCCGGTCGGTCATTGAGGGAGCGACATTCGCGATGCGGGATTGCCTGGAGATCATCCAGGAGATGAAGGTGCCGGTGAAGGAAGTCCGGCTCTCCGGCGGTGGTGCCCGCAGTGCCTTCTGGCGACAACTGCAAGCCGACATCTACGGCGTGAAGACCGCCACGATCAACGCCAGCGAAGGCCCCGCCTTCGGCGTCGCACTCCTGGCTGCGGTCGGCACCGGAGCCTATAAAACCATCGTCGAAGCCTGCGACGCCACGATCAAAGTCACCGACTCCTGGCAACCAGACCCCAAGACCAAGAAGCTCTACGACGCCGCGTATCCGCTCTACGCCCAACTCTACCGTTCGCTGAAGAACGACTACGCCGCGATTGCGAAGTTCGTGGGGGCACAGGGGTAGCCTCCGGCGAACCGTTCTTCCCGATTTCGTTCCGAATCGACAGAATGCCCCCACGCGGCCAGGGATCGGTCGCTTCCGGGGAGAGAATCGATGCCTGTTGGCAGTCGTCTGAAGTGGTTGATTGCGCTGCTGGTCGTCGTTGTCGGACTCGACCAGTGGTCGAAGGTCTACGCCGTGGCGCATTGGGACGGGCAACCGCCTCAGTCGTTCTTGGGCGATACCTTTCGGATCGACTTTGCCCTGAATGAGGGGGCCTTTCTGAGCCTCTTTGGCAATCTGACGAAGACCTTGCGATTCCTAATTCTGGTCGTCGGCAATGCGATCGGACTGGCGGCGATTGCGGTTTATCTGCTTCGCTGGACGCCGAGTCGGTGGGAGTTCTTCGCATGGAGTCTGGTCTTTGTCGGCGGCATCGGGAATTTGATTGACCGCTTGCGAATCGGTGCCGTGATCGACTTCTTGAACCTCGGGGTCGGGTGGCTGCGGACGGGGATCTTCAATGGGGCTGACATGGCGATCACAGCCGGTTTTTTCATGATCGTGCCGATGCTGCTGCGGGGCGAGCCCGCAGCCCAGGGAGCGGACAAGCCGCCGGTGCCCGCCCCAGAGGGAGTGCCCGCGCCATGAACTCCCTAGTCCACCATAACGGAAATGAAGCATCACCTCAGGCGGCAATCGCCATGTTTCCCTCTTCCGCCCCGAAGGGGCACCGACAAACCAGCCTGGGGCAGAGCGACCCACGGGAGCGCCGCCCCAGGTCTCACAGTTCAAACGGTCTCAGCCCTGTAAGGGCGAAACAGCTCTGTGCCTCCCGATGTGCCGCCCTTTCAGGGCTTTCGGAACCAGCAGACTCGATTCCCAGGGCGTTGCCCTGGGCTGGTTTGTCGGTGCCCCTTCGGGGCGGAAGAAAGGTGTATTCATGGGACGGGGGGCGAAGTGCATCTCGCTCCTTCGCTTTGGTGATGGGTGACTTCCGCAGTGGAGGACTAGCGCGGGCAATTGTCTTCCTGCTACTGCTCGTGGGTGCCCTTCCCGCCGAGGACCGCGTGACGCTCGTTCCCGAGGGAGCCGTCGACCCGGTCGTGCTTCTCGGCACGGTCGAAGACTACACCGGTGAGAGTCTCATCATTCGGCGGACGGGGGCCCCGAACGATCGGCATCCCGCCTCAGCGATCCGGAGTGTTGAGACGTTTCGCGTTTCGAAACATGAGCAGGGGCTGGAGCAATTCGAAGCCGGGGAAATCGCCCTGGCCGACGTGACGCTCCAAGCAGCCGTCCGCGAAGAGGCGCGCGGGTGGGTCCAACGAGAGATCTTGTCCGGACTGGTCCGCTGCGCCACCCGGCAGGGAGACCCGAGTGCCGCCGCAAAACACTTCTTGCGGATCACGAGCGAGGATCCGACGACGCGGCATTGGAACGTGGCCCCGCTGACTTGGGCTCCCACGGCTTTGGGCGAAGGGCAGATGAGCCTCGCTCGCGAGTGGCTCAATAGCAAGCTTGCTCCCGACCGGCTCATGGCGGCCAGTTGGTTACTCCTCGATCCGGTCTACGGCCAAGCGGCAGAATCGAAGCTCAAGGAACTCTCCCGTGACCCCAATCGCGTCGTCTCGGCACTGTCGAAAACCCAGTTGTGGCGGCTGCACATGCTGACGCCGCTGAATGAAGTGGAACTTGAGAAGTGGAAACATGACGTACGGGTACTGCCTCAGCCGCTCCGCGCGGGACCGCACTTCTTGGTCGGGCGGGCGTTGCTGCAACGACGAGAACCGACGCAGGCGGCGGCGGAGTTTCTGTGGTTGCCGCTGGTCTATCGGGAGCCCGAGGATCTGGCTGCGCGGGCCATGCTAGAGGCGGCTAAAGCACTGGCATCGGTGGGGCAAAACGCCGACGCGATGGCTTTGCACGAGCGCATGGACCGCGACTATCACTGGTCGCCCTCCGCAGCCGAATCGCGACAAGCCCGATCGGTCTTGTCCCCGCCTGCCGATTCGGACGAGAATTGACGTTGATCGCGGTGCGGTCCGTGTCGGCGATTTTTCCAAAATCGCTGAGGAGACGCGACGACGCTGGAAGAGCTCGAACAAGTGCCAGCTCTTCCGGAGCGGCTCTTTTCGCATTCGAGCGTCGGTGGACTCGGCGTGCGGCGTAGCGGCGATTTCGGAGAACTCGCCGACAATCTCACAGACTGACAGCCTCGGAGTGATCCGGCACAAACCACGGAAGGCCACATGCAGACCGCCCCATCGACTTCGTCTCGGCCTCGCTGGCGTCCGCTCAGGCTCGTCTCATTCGTGGCCTGTTTCGTGTTCTCGTCGCAGGCGGTCTTTGCCGCCGAGGGCCGGATCTTCTTCAAGGGCCAGCTCGATGTCCGCGAGCTGTTGCGAGCGGGCGGGGCGATTGGCTATCTGACGATCGCGCTCAGTATCGGGATGGTGGCCCTGATCGTCGAGCACTTGCTGAGCGTGCGGCGCGGGACGCTCGTGCCGCCGAAGTTCGCGGAAGAGTGCCGGCAACTGGTCGCGGCAGGGCAACTGGCCCAGGCTGAGACTCTCTGCCGTGAGAAGACGAGTCTGCTTTCGTACGTGGTGGGAATCGGTTTGCAAGAGGCCGAATTCGGTCAGCCCGCGATGATCAAGGCGATGGAAGACGCGATCGCCGAACAGGCGTCGCGACTGACGCGGAAGATCGAGGTGCTGGCGCTGATCGGAATGATCGGCCCGATGCTGGGACTCATGGGAACTGTCTGGGGCATGATCCAGGCTTTCGCCGAGTTCGCCGAAAAGGCCGCTCCCCGAACCGCCGACTTTGCTCCGTCAATCTCTGAGGCGCTGGTCA
>JAYSVZ010000713.1:0-10295 GCA_043718305.1 Planctomycetota bacterium
ATCTTTGACGGCTTCATCGCTCTCTCCGATGTCCGACGAGTCCCCCTGACGACAGCAGTGTTCGACCGAGCCACGGGACTGCGTGCGCAATTCGCCTTCAACACAGCCCGATGACTCGGCAGGACGTGGTTGAGAAAGCGCTCACGAAATTCCTGTCGGAAGTATGACGGCGTGGTCGGGTTTTCTGGCCCCATGAATCGATGAGGTGTGCGATGTCGGAGTTGTTGTCGGCTGTCTATGAATCGGGAGCGTTCCATCCGGCGGTCCCTCCGCAGTTGGACGAGCGGGGTAGTCCCGGTTAAGTCGCTTTGGACTCTACCGGGGTGGCTTGGCCACAGGAGGTTCTTTTAGCGAGAACCAACCCGACATAGAGGGAGCTTGGGCGAATTCCGCCTTGGTGAAGTGGGACACCTGCGGTGGGGGACTAGCTGGATATTCGGACCGAATACTCGCAATGCGGGCCGAAAGCTGCGATCGGAAGTCACTTCACCAGCAACCGCGCCCGGTACTTTTCATAGAGCCGCGTCTGCCGCGATTCCGGGGCGAACGGTTGGCCGTTGATGATCGTGGCTTTGATCTGCGTCGTCGTCTGGAGCGGTGAGCCATCGGTGATGATCAGATCGGCCCGCTTCCCTGGCGTGATCGACCCGCACTCGTTTGCGATGCCGAGAATCCGCGCGGGGTAGAGGGTCACCGCCTTCAGAGCCTCCGACTCCGGCAGACCGAATGCCACAGCTCGGCCCGCCTCGAGCGGAGCGTTGCGGCTGTTGCTGGCGTTGTCAGAGCGGATGCAAAACGGGACACCATACTCGGAAAGCCGACCCGCATTGGCATATGGAGCATCGTATGGATCCCATGACTCCAGCGGCTCGCGCATCACGGGACCGACGATGACCGGCACCTTGCGTTTCTTGAGAGCCCCGGCCAATTTCCAGGCATCGGTCCCGCCAGTGATGACAATCTTTAGGTTTTGCTCCTCGGCCCAGACCAAGGCCCCAGCGATCTGCTGGCGGCGATGAGCTTCGATGAAGATCTTCTTGCGACGGGTCACGTATGGCCGCATCGCCTCGTAGCGTGGATCTTGAAGAACGGTGTTCGCCGACTCGGGATTCGAGCGTGCAGCGTCATACTGGCGACATTCGGCGATGAACCGGGTTAGCCGTTGTTGTTGCTCCTCGTCAGTGGGCCAGTTCAGCGACAGCCCCCCGCGATCGATGCGGACCATCTCTTCGGGAGTCCAGCCCGCTGTTTGAATCAGCGAATATTGCCCGCCGATAATGCCTCCCATGGGCCGCAAAAACGCCGCCGTGATCCCGCCCGCACGGGCCACTTCCACAAGTTCGCTCTCGACGTTCACCGCAATCCCCGCCCGCAGATCGGGCTGGAACCTCCCAATCTCAGCAGCATCCTGCGTCACGTCGACCAGCTCGATCTCGGCGATGCCAAGGGTCGTGCCAGCGTCGATCAAACCGGGATAGACATGCAGACCCGTCGCATCGATCACGGCCACGTCGGCTGGAATCCCGGGGCCATCAAGAACCGCTTCGATCTTTCCCTTGCGCACGATGACCGACCCGCCCACGATGTCGGGTTTGTCGACCGGATGGATCGTTGCTCCGATGATCGCGTAGTCCTCGGTCTTGATCAGTTCTAACTTCTTCGCCCGGACCTCGGGAGCGGCCATCACGAGCGGCGGTGCAGTCGCGGTGCGCGCCTGCCCCTTCTTGGTCATGGTGGTCGGCTGCTTGTCGCGCTGGAAGAGAATCTCCCCTTCAATGATCGTCATTTCAACGCGCGAGAAAGGACTAAACGGGTGCCCGTTGTAGAGTGCCACATCGCCATCGTGTCCAACTTCGAGCGTCCCGATCCGGTCTTGCAGGCCGAGTTCGCGAGCGGCGTTACGCGTGACCATTTGAAGAGCAGTCTGCATCGGCATGTTGCCGTACTTCAGTGACTTGGCCGCCTCCAGATTCATCTGCCGCATCAGCTCGGGATCGTCACTCTTCACGACCGTGTTGACCCCCGCATCGGTCAGCATCGAGGTGTTGAACGGCGTCGCGTCGTACGCCTCGATCTTATAAGCCCACCAGTCGGCGAACGTGCTACAGCTCGCTCCGTGCTTGGCGATCTCGGGAGCGATCTTGTATCCCTCCAGCACATGCTGAAGTGACTGCACGCGGATCCCCAGCCCCTCGGCGGTACGAAGCAGCATCAGAATTTCGTCGGCCCGGTAACAGTGGCTATGAATGCGGGTCCGGCCTTCGATGATGTCGACCAGTTCTTCGAGTCGCAGGTCGCGCCGCGGCGGGAGTAGGACCACTCCTTCCACCGCAGCTTCCTTCGCGCGGTGATACTCCATCCCGCGTCGCCGGTAGTCGAGCGCCTCGTAGAAGGCGCGTTGCAGCACTGCTTCCACGCCGAGTCTGGTATTGGGGAACCGTCCCGCTTTGCGTTTGACGTTCTCTCCGAGGGCGAATTTCACTCCTTGGTGACCCGTCTCGATGAGATGGTCTTTCGCAGTCGTTCCGAGCTTGAACTTCACGACGGCATCCTGCCCGCCGATCGTGTTGGCCGACCCGTGGAGCAGGCGAGCTGTCGTCAGTCCGCCAGCGAGGGCGCGATACTCGCGCGCGTCGTTGGATCGCAAGGTGTCCTTGATGCGGACCTCGCAGACGACCGATTGCGAATACTCATTCACGCCGCCGTCGATCATGATGTGGCTATGCGTGTCGATCATGCCGGGGATTAGCCAACGCCCCGTGGCGTCGATGATGGTCACACCATCGGGAGCGACGACCTCGCGGCCGATCGCTTTGATGCGTCCTTTCTCGATCAACAGCGAGGCGTTCTCCAGCACATCCCCCGTGCCGGTGAAGATCGTCGCGTTCTTAATCAAAAGATTCCCACCGGTGGAGTCGCCGCGCTGACGGCGGTCCGACTCCAACTCGGTGGGGTAGGGCGGGGCGACCTTGGCCCGTTCGCGGGCCTTCTCGGGAGCAGCCTGGCCGGTCGGCTTCTTTGCTTCCTGGGGATCACCCGTCTTCGCAGTCTCCTCGGGGGCGGACTCATCCAGCGATAGCTTCACGGGGCCATCGGCGGGCTTCTCGGCCTCGGCCGTTTCACCTTTCGGGGCTTCTTCACCGGGGAGTTCCGCTTGCCACTTGGCTGGGGCCCCAAAGGCTGACTCCAGTGTTCCGCTGAGCTGGAGTTTCTCATCGACCGTTCCGATGAACTTCAGTTCGATCGTCTTGTCCCCGGCTCCGATCTCGATGGTGAACTTGACCTCTTTGCCACTGATCGAGCCACTGGCCAGGCGGCCTTCACCGGCTTCGCTGGCCAGCGTTCCGGTTAACCGATTCCCATCCTGGGCGAGTTTCAGCACCGCTTCGGTCGGCATGGGGCCGTTCTCGATGCGGACGTTCCAGGTGCCCGTCAATTGAGCTGCCGGGGGAACGGCGTTCTTGTCATCGCTCGGCTTGGGGGCGTTGTATTCGTACTTGAGTCCATCGATCAGGACATAGCGGACCTTGGCTCCCTTTTCGGAGAGCGGCCCGCTAAGCACAGTCAGATGCCCCCGCCGACCGACCTCTAAGGTGCCCAGTTGTGATTCGACACCAAGGATCACAGCGGCGTTCTTCGTGAGAGCAGCGACCGCTTGCGACTCGGTCAGCCCATGCTCAATGTGCAGCCGCACCTGTTCGAGCCAGTCGCTCGGTGACTTGAGTCCGCGCGAGGAGAACGCGAATCGTACCCCGCGTTTCGCCAGCGCTGCCGGAAACTCCGCCCGGAGTTTCCAATGCTGCAGCCGGTCATCTTGATAGCGCTGTGGCGGTTCGACTTCGACATACAGACCGTCGATCTTCGAGACCTTGAGCTCGCGGTCCTGCTTCGGTTCTTTGGGCTCCTTGTCACCCTTGGCTTCTTTTTCTTTCTCCGCGTCTTTCTCGGCGTCGCGATCCTTCGGTGCAAACTTCGGCTTCTCGCCGACATCGAGCGAAAGGATCAAGTCCCGCTTCGATGCAACGATCCGGTCGATCGCCATGTACGGATTCGTTCCGGTGAAGACGAGCGGTTCGAGACCCACCTCGGTGCAGAAGTCAAACGCCCGGTCGAGGTCATCCCGCCCCAGATCACCGGGGACGATGACCAGTGGCTTGATCTCCTTATCGAGAACACTCGCGAGCGTGGCCAGCACTTCGTCCTCGTGAGGCGGGGCCAGTTTGTCGGGGGCTTTCGCAGCCAGATCCCGATGCGTGCGATGCTGCTCTGCATCGAGAAACGCCTGTCGCAGGTGAGCTGTCGCCCCCATGAGAGTGAGTGGGTAGGAGAGATGCGTCTGCGCATCGCTCAGTTCCGGCGGGTGCCGCAACTGCAAGCTCGTCATCCGTCCCGACCAAAGCACAGCCTCGCGCGGCGGCAGGCTCGACAGGCTGATGAGAGCGGTCTGCCCTCCGGCCAGTGGAGCGAAATGAATGAGATGGGCATCGGTGACACCGGTCTTGCGACGGGTCGCCTGGGCCTCGGCATCGGGGAAGGCGTGCTCCACGACCACCAATTCGGGAGTCATTCCCCGGCGGTTATCGGACTTGGTCGCGGCGTGTAGGTTCTCCTCGAACTGCACAGCCCGCTCAGCATCCCGGGGAGTCGCCCCCGGTTTGAGCTTCGCCTCGGCCCCGGCATCGATGAACCCTGGGTAGACCACCAGTCCGGCACCGTCGATGACCTCAGCTCCGGCGGGGATGGCGATGTCCGCCCCGAGGGCCTCGATCCGCCCATCGCGGAGAACAATCGTCCCCTTCTCGATCGTCTGTTCGGGCGAGACGACCAGCTTGGCCCCTTGAACCGCAATCAGGCTCGGTCGATACCCCGTCGGATGTCCCACTTCCGGGGGCAGGTCCGCCGCGCGCGAAGCCAAACCACCCCATGTGACCAGCCCGACGACCAATATCAACGCCGACCAGCCGATCGTTCGGAGTGCCGCCCGCTGGCCTGCTGGTCGCTGGAAATGTTGCATTTTCGCCTCATCGCACGGTCGCATGGCCCGCGCGCACCGAAAGCGCAGGCTGTTGCGTGCAAGGATAGGTCGCAACCGGACCCGATGCCAGAGGGGGTCATTGCGGAACGATGCGAGTCCGCCCAGTCACCCGCTGCGTCAGCGAGGGCGAGCGCGGAGGGGCTTTTCGACAGATCGCCAGAGTCCCGCCCGAAAGGAGACGGATCGATCTCTCTTCGATCGAAACCAATGGCAATCTGTAGCGATGGCCCGTAAGACCCATCGCTACTTCTTCCCCTTCGCCCGTTGTTCGGCAAAGAATTGCTGCAACATCCACTGGCAATCCCCCTTCAGGATCCCACCCAGGACTTGGCACCGGTGGTTCAGTCGTGAGTCGTCGGTGATCGTGTAGAGCGTGTGACAGGCCCCGCCTTTGGGGTCGGTCGTCCCATAGACCACGATCGGGAGCCGGGCCTGGACGATGGCCCCGGCACACATCGGACAGGGCTCCAGCGTCACATAGAGCGTACAGTCGAGCAGTCGCCACGAACCCAGCGCTCCTGCCGCCTGCGTGATGGCGATCATCTCGGCATGGGCTGTGGGGTCTTGCAGCGACTCCCGTTGGTTATACCCTTCGCCGATGATCCGCCCGTCGTGGACGATGACGGCCCCGACGGGAACCTCTTCCATGTCATAGGCCACCATGGCGAGTTCAATGGCCCGCCGCATGAAGTGGTCATGGGGAGAGAGGGGATTGTCGAAGTCATCGTCGTCCATCACCGCTCCGTGTGTCATTCCGTGAGGCAGGGAGCAAGCGAGACCAGATCGAGCTGCTTGAGCCTCACCCAGGTTCGCCGCCGTGGGGCGGGCTACAACTGCCCGTTGAGGCCCATCTCGTGGAAGCAATGCGTCACCTGGTCCTGGTTTTCCAGGAGCCACTCGATGGTCGGTTCGCAACGCATCGCTTTGCCGATCGCTTTCGCTGTCGCCGCCCGATTGACCTCGAACAACTTCTTGTGATCGACATTCGCCTCTTTGACCACGGATGGATCGAGCCAGACCGAAACGATGATCCCCAGATCGTTGGCCTTCTCCTTCGGGATATCCCCACAGCGGACGGCGTCGAGGACACCGTTGGCGATCCCCGCCTGGACCGTCCCCATCAACACGTTGGTGTACGCGGTCGACTCGACGGTCACCTTGCTGACCATCACCGTCGTCGGGCGGACCTGGACATCGCAATTGAGGATTGCGAAGACCTTGGAATGTCCCTTGACCTGATTGCCGATCATCTGGGCGATCGAGTAGCCCACCGGGCCATCAAGTTCGCCGATCACCACTTCCGGTTCACAGGCCAGATAAGCGGGACCGCCCTCGACTTCCACGAGCGCTTCGCCCGAACGGAGAACGATACGACCAGTCGACGAGGGGTTTGCCATTGGGAGGGGATCCAGATTCAGGTGCCGCGCCTTCCACAGTGCAGGCAACCGCACTGCCCGGGCGCGATGGGCAATGTGACCGTGCGGCCCGTCGGTTGCAAGTGTCCTCTGGCCTCGAGGTCGTTATATCGTTATTCATCGAGCGGACGAAAATGACGCATTTGTGAGCCGCAAGGCGCTAGCCGCGGGTTCTTCTCATCGTCCGCCCGCCAGAACCCGCGGCTAGCGCCTTGCGGCTCACATCTCGATCGCCCGAAGGCGTCATTCCAGCCCGTTCGAAGAATCTCTCTCCGCGCGCGATCCCTCGGCCCGCAGCAGAAGCCACTGGAACCAGAGGAAGCTCGCCAGGGCAGTATACACGGCCAGCAGTTCATGTTCCTGTTTCAGCAGCGTGTCGTAGAGTCCGTGCAGAATCATCGCCACTAGAAGATAGTGGAACACAAACCCGGCAGCTCCCTCCCACGACCATTCCAGGTAGTCCTGGTTCCGATCGATCAGTAAGGCCACGCAGCCAGCCCAGATCGCGTGCAGGCTGACACACGACAGGAAGCGGATGAGGTAAACTTCGATGCCATAGATTCCGTTGTAGTATTCGGCGGAGTAGGTAATGCCTTCGGAGATGCCGAACCCAGCGCCGCTCGCCAGACCGACCAGACAGACCTCGCGAACGGTCCGTTTCTCATACCCCAGGTAGAACGCCACCGGCAGGGCCTTGCACAGTTCCTCGCATAGTCCGACCCCCATCGTAAAACCGAAGAAGCTGACGACGAAGCCGTTGGCGTCATCGAGTGCGCAGCGGTAAGAGAAGCCGATGAACTTCCCGAGATACAGAAAGAGAACCCCGATCCCGCGCCCACGAAAGACCATTCCCTCGGTGGAAAAGGCGATCCACTGAAACGCCAGTAACAACATGATTCCCACGGTCCCCGTAACGATCCCGGTCGTCACCAGGGAGGAGGTCATGCTCTGCTTACGGGGCCACATCATCCGGAAGAGTCCCAGGAACAACACGGCACTGGCTCCCGCAATTCCCCAGTGCCAATACGTATCTGCCGGGAGGAGTGCTCCCTCAAGTCTGTGGCCGGGGAAGTGCAAGGCGGCCTCATTCAACGAGGCGGACTCCATGACCAGGGCTTCGTCGATCTCCGGATGCTGTTCGAGTGACCGCTCGATGCGATCGAGGACGCTCCCCTGTTCCTCGAAGAGCATCGAGAGGACCAGCGGAAGTAGCGCCAGGACCAACACCCAGTGCAGGTGCTCTCTCCAGCCGGTCGATCCGGACTCGGCTAACTCTGCACGGCGTGTCTTCGGCTTGGCTCGCTGGGCCGCAGAAGCGGGTTTTTCTTCGGAGTCTGCTAAAACCCGACTTCGCTTTTTCTTGCGCGGTGAAAGCGACTCGCCAGACAACTCTTCTTCAGTGAGATTCGGGAACGCACCCGCTTCCGGCGGAACCTCCTCCAATTCCTCCACGGCTAATTCTTCAGTCGAGAGAAAGTCGAGGCCTGGTGGATTTGGGGCGGAAGAGGAAGCCCGTGCAGTTGCGGAGTTGGACTGCAGTTCGTCCCCTGAGCTCCGGCTCCTCTCTCCCTCCGAGAGAGGGGGTTGGGCTGGCGAGAGACGTGACAACTCTCGAATGGACTCTGGCTGAGGGCCGACTGCTCTCACCGAAGGCCGATTCGAAATATGCTTGAATGATTGAGAAGGCGAAATCACCGGAACGACGGGGGGCGTTTCCCGCGAGTTTGGTTTTACCAACCGGGTTGCCGATTGTGATGGCACTGGTCGTTCTTCGGCGTCCTCAGCGAACGGGTCGATGACTTCGTCTGCGGGAGTTGTTGCGGGGAGCGAGATTGGTCCCTGACACTTCGGACAACGAACCGTTCGTCCCGCGTAACGCTCTTCGGCTTTCAAGCTCGCCCCGCAAGCTGAGCAGCTCGCTCGAATTGCCATGCCTGCCCTTTCACGGATGTCGATGAATGATCATATCGTCGCAAAAACTCGGAGAGCGTCAAGACGGGGTGTCCCTTGGCAAGCTAGTGACGTTCCCCAGAACGTGGGCGAGTGGCGTGGTTCGCCCACGTTCTGGCGAAACGTGGCTACGGAAGAAGGCATCATTTCCACCCGCTCGGGGAATAAGCAGATCAGCTTTGTGGCGGGGAGCTTCGACGATACTGGTGAGGCTGTACGCCTGCGGCTTCCATTCGGCCGCGTGAAAGTCGAGTTGCCATTTATCGTCTGCCAACACCAACGGGCCAGCGAATTCGCTGGCCCGTGGCAGGATTTCCGTCTCGTTCCGGGCGACTGCTAAACAGGCTTAAAGACGCGCTGGAGTTCCTCGAGCGAGGTCTTTCCCCCGGCGACCAGTCGCAGACCATCGCTGGCCCACGACTGCATCTTCTCTTTCTTAGCCTGCTCGCGGACCTTGGCGGTGTCGGCTCCGGCCTCGACGACGGCCTTCATACCGGGCGTCATCTCGATGAACTCCACCAGTCCGGTTCGACCGAAGTACCCGACTCCGCCGCACTTTTCGCACGGTTCGTAGTCTTCGTCTTCCTCCTCTTCCTCTTCGATCTTCGGGGCGCGGTAAAGCACCTTCGTCTCGGGAGGGAGGCCAACCTTCTGGAGCAGCTTCGGGTTCGGGCGGTACGCCTGCTTACAAGACGCACAGAGCAATCGCACCAGCTTCTGACTAATCAGACCATGCAGCCGCTCGGCACACATCATCGGGTCACCCGACCATTGCGTGAACCGAGTCACCGCGTCCGCGCAGTCCTTGGCTGCCATCTCAGAGATTAGACAGCCGTCCTCGGAGTCCTCGACCATCATCTTGGCGAAGGCCGCATCGCGGCATGGGGGGAGGAACAGCACATCCCCCTCGGCACGCATCGCGCGGGCCATCGTCTGCGACAGGGTGTCCCCTTCTTCCGGCTTGAACTCGGCGACGTGAGCGATGTCCTTCCCGGTCTTGGCCACCGAGTAGATGTTAAACAGGTAGGCATCGATCGACCGCAGAACCCCGAACGCCCCGCACGAAACCCCCGACAGCGGGGTCCCCACGGCGAGAATGATCCCCTTCTTGTGGGAGGCCAGCTCGCGAATCTTCAGACGAACCTCCTCCCCCCAGCCCAGATCATCCGGCGTTTCGAAACGTTGTTTAACGTCCTGAATACGGATGATCAGACGCTCGCCCCCGGTCGGCAGCGGGGTCGAGTCGATCCGGACTTCGTACTTCTTGTCGTTGAGCTGCGCCTTGATTCCGCCCGCTTGGGGAGTGGTCCGATCCTTGACATCCAGACCCGCCAGAAGCTTGAGCATCTGGGTGATGGCCAGAGCAGCCTGTGGTGGCATCTTGGAGCCGGGAAAGGGGACACCATCGACATACATGGTCGTCACTGCGACCTGCCCCTTGGGCTCGACACGAACCATCTCTGCGCGGCGGGAGATGGCGCTCGTGACCAATTCCTTGGCCCGCACCAGACCGGCTTGAACCAGTTTGGCGTTCCCCTTCATGTCGGGTTCCACACCGTTGACGGCGCCCTGGAACAGGACGTACTCAATTTCCTCTTCGTCATCCTCATCGTCGTCGTCGGCGGCCGCTTTGCGTCCAAATCCAAAAATCACAGGAACACCCCTTCATGGACCCGAACCAGAACGCGGGTCACCCCCGCGAACTGGAAAAACTGATGAACCGGTATTCTGGCAGCCTGTATGAGAGAAGGAAAGCAATCCCGATGGCGATCGACCTTCTCGTATGTGCATCTCAATCGTCGGTGAATTGACCCCCACGGGGTCTCGCCCCATCGCCCAGGGTTGCCCGCACGGCGGGAAACCCTGGGGTTTCGATCGATTTCAGCCGTTTCAAC